>NZ_AZUS01000013.1:0-212099 GCF_000527195.1 Streptomyces sp. CNH189 | reverse complement strand
CGCATCCCCGAGGCTCTGACGGCCCCCGACGCGGGACCCATGGCCTGCGCGGGCGTCACCACGTACAACGGGCTGCGGCGCAGCTCCGCCCGGCCCGACGACCTGGTGGCCGTGCAGGGCATCGGCGGCCTGGGCCACCTGGCGGTGCAGTTCGCCGCGGCCATGGGCTTCGAGACGGTGGCCATCGCGCGGGGCGCCGACAAGGCGGACTTCGCCAAGCAGCTGGGCGCCCATCACTACGTCGACAGCACGGCGGGGCCGGTCGCCGAGGCCCTGCGGTCGCTGGGCGGCGCCAAGGTGGTCCTGGCCACCGCGGGCAACTCGGAGGCCATCGCCTCGACGGTGGACGGCCTGACCCCGCGTGGTGAGCTCGTCGTCGTCGGCGCGACCCCCGACCCGATGCCGATCAGTCCCTTCCAGCTGATCCTTCAGGGCCGGCTGGTGCGCGGCCACCCCTCCGGGACGTCGCAGGACGTGCAGGACACCATGACCTTCGCCGCCCGGCACGGCATCCGCCCCCTGACGGAGACCCTGCCGCTGAGCGAGGCGAACACCGCCTACGGCAAGATGATGGACGGCAGCGCCCGGTTCCGGATGGTGCTCACCCCCTGACCCCGCCTGGCCTGAGGGGGTCGGGCGAACCGCCGACCCCCTCAGGCCGCCGTGCCGTCGCTGTCCCGGTACGTCTCCAGGACGCGCAGCCACACCTCGCTGATCGTCGGGAACGCCGGGACGGCGTGCCACAGCCGGTCCACCGGCACCTCACCGGTGACGGCGACGGTCGCCGAGTAGAGCAGTTCCTGCACGCCCGGACCGACGAAGGTCACGCCGACGATCGTGCGGCGCGCACTGTCCACGAGCACCCGAGCCTTGCCCCGGTACCCCGTCGCGTACTGGACCGCGCCCGCGACACTGCCGATGTCGTAGTCCACGACGTCGACCTTCAGACCCGCCTGCTCCGCGTCCCGCGCGGTCAGGCCCACGGACGCCACCTCGGGTTCCGTGAACACCACTTGGGGGACGGCGGCGCTGTCGGCCGTCGGGGCGTGCCGTCCCCACCTGCCGTCGTCGAGCGGCTCGCCCTTGGCCCGCGCCCCGATCACGGCGCCCGCGATGCGCGCCTGGTACTTGCCCTGATGGGTCATCAGCGCACGGTGATTGACGTCGCCCACGGCGTAGAGCCACCCCTCGGGGACGTCCGGGACGCGGTAGGAGTCGTCCACGGGCAGCCAGTCGCCCGGGGTCAGGCCGACGGTGTCGAGGCCGATGTCCGCGGTGTGCGGCGCACGGCCGGTCGCGAACAGGATCTCGTCCGCGACCAGGGAGTTGCCGTCGTCCAGGGTGATCCGTACCGGACCGTCCCCTCCGTCGTCGCGCGCGACGGAGGCCACCGACGTGCCGAAGCGCAGGTCCACCCCGTTCTCGCGCAGCGCGTCCGCGACCATCTCCCCGGCGAACGGCTCCATCCGGCCGAGCAGTCCGCCGCGCCCGCGCACCAGCATGGTCACCCGCGACCCCAGCGCCTGGAACGCCGTGGCCATCTCCACGGCCACCACGCCGCCGCCCACCACCGCGAGGCGTTCCGGCACGTGCCGGGCGGCCGTCGCCTGCCGGTTGGTCCACGGGCGGACGTCCTCGAGCCCCGGCAGGTCGGGGAAGGCGGTGACCGTGCCCGTGCACACCCCGACCGCGTGCCGCGCGGTCAGCCGTACGGTCTCCCCGTCGGGGGTGTCCACGACGACCTGGCGCGGGCCGTCCAGCCGGCCGTGCCCGCGCACCAGGTCCACGGAGACGGAGTCGAGCCACTCCGCCTGGTCCTCGTCCTGCCAGTGCGCGGCCATCTCGTCGCGGTGCTCGAAGACGGCCGCGACGTCCAGGGGGCCCTCGACCGCCCGCCGGAGCCCGGGGACGCGCCGGGCGTCGGCGCGCGCCAGCACGGGCCGCAGCAGAGCCTTGCTCGGCTCGCACGCCCAGAACGAGCACTCGCCGCCGAGCAGTTCGTTCTCGACGATGACCGTGGTGAGTCCGGCGGCGCGGGTGCGGTCGGCGAGGTTCTCCCCCGTCGGTCCCGCACCGAGAACCACCACGTCGTAGGCCGGGGAAGTGCCGTTCATGCCCGCTCCCGTGGTCGTCGGCTGGTCGGCTGGGCCATGTCCTCCCAGTGTCCCCCTCCGGGCACGACATCGCCCGGCGTGCGGGGACGTACCGCCGGCCGCTCCCGGCCCGGTATCCGCCCGGCCGCTCCCGGCCCGGTACCGCGCGGCACGTAGCATGGCGCCATGTCACGCGTCGCGCGGAAGGACCCCGCTGAGCAACGGCCCGAGCCCCTCACCCCGGACGAGGAGGCCGTGGTGCGCTCGCTCAGCCGTGTCATCTACGCGCTGCCCCGCGCCATCGACGCCGACATGCTGCGCGAGCAGCGCATGTCGCTCGTCGAGTACCTGGCCCTCGCGCGCCTGTCGGAGGCCCCGGACCGGCAGCTGCGCATGAGCGAACTCGCCGCCTCGGTCGAGATGTCCCTCAGCGGCATGACCCGCCTGGCGACACGGCTGGAGACACAGGGGCTCATCCGCCGGATCCGGTCGGAGGAGGACGCCCGCGGCCTGAACGCCCGGCTGACGGACGCGGGCCTGGCCCGGCTGGAGGAGGCGTGGCCCAGCAACCTCGCCTCGGTGCGGCGCCACTTCCTCGACCACCTGACGGAGCTGGACCTCGGGAAGCTCGCCGCGGCACTGCAGAACGTCGGCACGTGACCGTGCGGCGGACCCGCCGGGTCCGCCGCACGGTCACGTCCGGGAGCGGGGGTCGCGTCACCGTTGTGGCGTCCGCGTCCGTCACCAGGCGCTCGAGCCGCCATCGACGGCGTAGTTGGCGCCGGTGATGTACGACGCCCGGTCCGAGGCGAGGAAGGCGGCCAGCTCCACCACCTCCTCGGGGCGCCCGAAGCGCTTGAGGAGCGTCTTGGCGGTGATCGCCTCGCGCAGCGCCTGGTTGTCGCCGAGGTCCCGGTCGCTGGCCGGGGTGAGCACCGGGCCCGGGCTGACGGCCACCGCGCGGATGCCGTGCGGGGCGCCCTCCAGGGCCATCTGCCGGGTCATGCCGATCACTCCGGCGTTGGCGGCCGTGTGCGCCACCATCGGGGGGTGCGCGCCGGCGATCATCCCCGCCTCCGACGCCACGTTGATCAGCACGCCGCCGCCGCGCGCGACCAGATGCGGCCAGGCGTACTTCGACACGAAGAACGGGATGTCGAGTTCGCCCGCCACGGTCGTTCGCCAGTCGTCCACGGAGAAGTCCGGCAGGGGACCGAAACGCTGCAGGGCGGCGTTGTTGTAGACCACGTCCAGGCCCCCGTACACGCCCACGGCGTTCTCCACCAGCTCACGCACCTGCTCGGGATCGGTGAGATCGACCGGCGCGAAGCCCGTCATCAGGCCGCCCGCGGTGCGCACCATGTCGACCGTCTCGGCGTTCCCGTCGGCGTTGATGTCGGCGCCGACGACGCGTGCGCCCTCCCTGGCGAAGACCAGGGCGGCGACCCGTCCCATGCCGCCGCCGGTTCCGGTGATGAGGACGATCTTCTCGTCGAGTATGCCCATGAGAACAGCTCCAGGTCCGATGTCCGCGCCACATGCCGGACATGTCCTTGCTTGACGAAGCAAGTGTGCGTCGGACCGGTCCGGGCGTCAAACGACGTTGTGAACAGGGGGGGAGCCGGCGTCGCCGGTGGGGCGTGGGTCAGCGGCCGGGCAGGCGCTCCGTGATCTCCTGCACGATCCAGCCGTTGCCGTCCGGGTCGTCGAAGGACAGGAACGAGCTGTAGCTGCGTCCCTCGGGGTCACGGCCCGACAGCCGTGCCTTCGTGCCCCCGTGGTGGAAGACCCCGCCGGCGTCGTGGAACACCTCGCTCACGGTGACGCCCCTGCGGGCCAGCTCGTCGCGGGCGGCCTCGATGTCCCGCACGACGAGGTGCAGTCCCTCGGCCGATCCGGGCGCGGCCTCGCCGACCTGGTCACCGAAGATCACCGAGCAGGCGGACCCCGGCGGTGTCACCTGCACCACGCGCAGGCCGTCGTCGGCGGTGAAGTCGGCGTCGAGCCGCCAGCCCAGACCTTCGTAGAAGCTCTTCGCACGGTCGACGTCGGACACCGGAACCACTGCCACCTCAAGCTTCATGTCCATGGTGGACCCTTCCTGTTCTGCGTCGGTCACGCCGGCCGGGCGGCGGGCGTCCGGGGCGGCGGCTCCGGACGGAACCGCCGTGCGGTCACGGGGGCACCAGCTGCTGCCCGCCGTCGACGTCGTACGTGGCGCCCGTCACGGCCTCGTTGCACATCAGGTGCACGGCCAGCGCGGCCACGTCGTCCGGACCGACGACCCGCCCGATGGGGAGGGCGGCGCGCAGCTGCTCCCGCCGCGCCTCCAGCCCGTCGCCCAGCAGCGACGCGGACAGGGGCGTGTCGACGAAGCCGGGCGCGACGAGATTGACGCGCACCGGTGCCAGTTCGAGCGCCAGATTGGCGGTCAGGGCGGGCAGCGCGGCGGTGAGGGCCGACGTCACGGCCCCGCCGACGGAGGGGCGGCGGCCACCGGTGCCGCCGACGAACACCAGCGTTCCCGCGTCACGGACCACGGCGGCGCCGTACTTGGCGACGCCGACGGTGAGGGCGAGGCGCTGTCCGAAGACGGCACGCGCCTCGTCGACGTCCATCTCCGCCAGCGGCATGTACCAGGGGGCGCCGGCGGTCGAGACGACGTGGTCGACCGGGCCGGGCAGGTCCGCGAAGAACCGCCGCAGGGCGTCGGAGTCGGCGGCGTCGACGGTCGCCGTACGCTCCGCACCGACGTCCGTCGCCGCCCGGGCCAGTCGTTCCCGGTCGCGTCCGGCCATCACCACCCGGGCGCCGTGCCGGCGTGCCCGACGTGCCGTCGCGAGTCCGATGCCGGAACTCGCGCCGATCACCACCACGGTCTGGCCCGCCAGGTCACGGGGGAGAGGGGCGTCGCTCGCCATGGGTGCCTCCGGCTTCGGTGCGCGGGACGGCCCGGTCACGGACCCGGGCGGCAGGGTCCCGCATCAGACAAAGGACGGCCCGCCGCGCAACTGGGGGTACAGCCCGGCCGGCCCTTCCGGCAGGGCCGCCTGGACCCGCCGGCTGACGTCGTCGCCCAGTACCTCTGGCAGCCCGGCCGCGGCGCCTTCCAGGGCGGTGCGGGCCACCTCGCCGGGGTCGGCCTTCGGCCCCTGCACGGCCGCCGCCATGTCGGTCGCCAGATAACTGACGTGCAGGGCGGTGACCTGCGTGCCCTGGTCGGCGAGGGCCAGGCGCAAGGCGTTGGTGACCGACCACTCGGCGGCCTTCGCGGCGGCGTACCCGGCGGTGACCGGGATGGACACCCAGGACAGCACGGAGAGGACGTTGACGACGGCGCCGCCGCCGTTGCGTCCGAGCACCGGGGCGAAGGCCCGGCTCATCGCGAGCGTGCCCACCACGTGCGTCTCGAACTCCCGCCGGAACGACTCCAGATCACCGTCGAGGATGTGGGCGCGGGTCGTCGACCCCGCGTTGTTCACGAGCAGCGTCACGTCCGGAGCCGCTCGGGACGCCGCGGCCACGGAGTCGTGGTCGGTGATGTCCACGGCCACCGGGACCGCCCCCGGTACGGCGACCTTGCCGGGGTCACGGGCTCCCGCGTAGACCTTGGCCGCCCCGGCGTCGAACAGGGCGCGTACGAACTGCTCCCCGAGTCCGCGGTTGGCGCCCGTCACGAACGCCACACACTCTTCGAGCTTCATGGAGACCTCCCCCAGCGCGGGGACAGCCGCCACGGGCCACCGGTCGGCAGGCGGTTCGAGGCCGTGAACGGCCGTTCCGACGCTACAGTGCGGGGCTGTGCGCCACCACTCGAACGGCCGAGCGGGCGCCCGGCGTCCAGGCGCCCACGGCGCGTCGGGCCAGGCCTCACCCTCCCTGGAGCAGACGGTCGAACGGCTGGGGGTCGTCGTACGGGTGGCCGGCGGGTGGTGCCTCCTCCCGCCGCCCCACCTCGCGGGCCAGTTCCCGCGCCGCCCGCCCGACGCGCGCGGCCAGTGGCCCTTCCGCCTGCCCCACGCCCCAGTCCTCCGGCGCGGCGAACACGGCGGTGGACATCACCACGGCGTGCAGGTGGCTGAACAGGGGCCGCAGCGCGTGCTCCAGGACGAGCGAGTGCCGTCCGGTGCCGCCGGTGGCGGCGACCAGAACCGGTTTGCCCGCCAGCGCCGGCTCCTCGAGACAGTCGACGAACATCTTGAACATGCCGCTGTACGAGGCCGCGAAGGTCGGCGTCACCACGATGAGGCCGTCGGCCCGCGCCACGGTGTCGAGTGCCCGGCCGAGGCCGGGTGACGGATAGCCGGCGATCAGGTGGTTCACCAGGTCGTGCGCGAGGTCCCGGACCTCGATCACCTCCACGTCGGTGTCGTCCCCCAGCAGGCCCAGCTCCCGCCGGGCGGCGTCGGTGAGCCGGTCGGCCAGCAGACGGGTGGACGACGGCTGCCGCAGCCCCGCCGAGACGACGGTGAGCCGGCGCTTCACCGTGCGCCTCCCTCTCCGGGGACCGGCGCCGCCTGGGCGGCCGCGACCCGGGAGGCGTGGGTGGGGGCGTCCGGGACGTGCGCGGGCCGCCCCTCGGCGGACTCCGCGCGCAGGACGGGCACGATCGCGCCCAGGGCCTCTATCTGTTCGAGCACCGCCCGGTGCGGGACACCGATGCCGTCGACGTTGAACAACTGGCGCTGATAGTGTCCCGCCGCCTGCTCGCGGTAGGTGAGCACCTGTTCGATCACCTGCTGCGGGCTGCCGACCAGCATGGCGGTCTGCGCCATCGTGTCCTCCAGCGACGGACCTCCGCCGTACACGGGCGAGTTGTCGAAGTAGGGGCGGAACTCGCGCACCGCGTCCTGGGAGTTCTTCCGCACGAACATCTGCGCCGCCAGCCCGACGACCGCCTGGTCGGCGGGTCCGTGCCCGTAGTGCTCGAAGCGGCGGCGGTACAGGTCGACCAGCCGCCTGACGTGCTCCTTGGGCCAGAACAGGTTGTTGTGGAAGAAGCCGTCTCCGTAGTAGGCGGCCTGCTCGGCGATCTCGGGCGAGCGGATGGAGGCGTGCCAGACGAACGGCGGCACGCCGTCCAGCGGGCGGGGCGTGGAGGTGAAGCCCTGCAACGGAGTGCGGAACTTCCCCTCCCAGTCGACGACGTCCTCGCGCCAGAGCCGCCGCAGCAGGGCGTAGTTCTCCACGGCGAGTGCGAGACCGTCACGGATGTCCTGCCCGAACCAGGGGTACACCGGGCCGGTGTTCCCGCGCCCCAGCATCAGGTCCACCCGGCCGTCCGCGAGGTGCTGGAGCGTCGCGTAGTCCTCGGCGATCTTCACCGGGTCGTTGGTGGTGATCAGCGTGGTGGAGGTGGACAGCAGGATGCGCCGGGTGCGGGCGGCGATGTGGCCGAGCAGCGTGGTGGGGGAGGACGGGACGAAGGGCGGGTTGTGGTGCTCGCCGAGCGCGAAGACGTCCAGGCCGACGTCCTCGGCCAGGCTCGCGTACTCCACCAGCGCCTTGATCCGCTCGTGCTCGGTGGGGGTGCGTCCGGACAGCGGGTCGCGTGCCACGTCCCCCACGCCGAAGATTCCGAAGTGCATCGGGTGATTCCTGTCTGTGATCTCGATCGGTCGGTCCGCGCGGCCCGCCGGCCGCCCGCCTGCGGGGGCGTCGACTCGCGCCGCACGGTGGTTGCTATGCGAAGCAAGCAAAAGCCGAACATTGTTCCCCGCCGTTTCTTCACTCGCCGTCGCTGCCGCTGCCGCTGCCGCCGTCGCCGATCGTGCCGGCTGCCGGCGCGCGGTGGTGCGGACCGGGTGTGTCCGTGTGCGTCGTGGGTGCCGCTACCGCCGGTGGGCGGCTCGGCTCAGGTCGCGACCTTGTGCAGCGCCGCGGCCAGCTGCCCGAGGTCCATGCCCGCCAGATGGTCCAGGAAGTGCCGGCGGACGGCGGCCAGGTTGGTGGGCCACGCCTCTTCCAGCCGTCGCAGGCCGGCGCCCGTGAGGGCCGCGTTCCAGCCCCGGGCGTCCTCCGGGCAGCGGGTCCGCCGGACGAACCCCTGGCTCTCCAGTCGCTGCACGACGCGCGTGGTGCCGCTCAGTGACATCTCGCAGGCGTCCGCGAGGTCACTCATGCGCAACCGGCGCTGCGGGGCCTCCGACAGGTGCATCAGGGCCAGGTACTCGGTGTTGGGCAGCCTTTGCTCGCGCATCATGTCCGCGTCGATGGCGCGCGGCAGCGCGTGGATGAGCCGGGGGAGGGCCCGTACCACGGCTTCCTCGTCCGGGGTGAGGGGCCGCGGTCCGGCCGGGGCGGGATCTGGTGTCGCGGTCGCCATGCCCAGATGGTTGCACGGCGAAGTACCTTCGGCAAACGTCGCGCCGTTCCGGGGCGCACGCCCGCCGTCAGGCGTCGGGAGGGATGCCGACCCGCCGGCCGAGGTCGAGTTCGACGCCGTCCGGCTTCTGGAGCCCGGCCTCGAGGAGCCGCTCGACACGATGTGCGTTCTCCGGGCGGCCGGAGGTGCGGAAGAACGCCGCGAGCGCGGCGCCGAACTCCTCGACGGGAGGCTCGGTGACCGCGTCGACGAGCGACTTGGTCTCCCGTACGGCCGTCCTGTCGAAGCCGGCGATCCTGCGGGCGAAGCCGTCGACGAAGTCTTCCAGCTCACCGTCCGGCAGGACGCGGTTGACGTAGCCGTACCGCTCGGCGAGGTCCGCGGGGAAGTCGTCGGCGCCCAGAAGGATCTCCAGCGCGCGCCCCCGGCCCAGCATCCTGGCGAGCCGTCCCGTGGGATCGCCGCCGGGCACCGACCCGACGCCGACCTCGAAGTGACCGAGGACGGCGCCCGGCCCGGCGAACCGGATGTCGGTGGCCAGCGCGAACTCGCTGCCGGCACCGCGGGCGCGGCCGTTGATCTCGCTGACGGTGACGGCGGGGACCCTGGCCAGGCGGTACACGTTGTCGGCGTAGGGGTGCAGGCCGGAGGCCGCCGGCTTCATGGCGGCCACGCGCGAGCGGTCCGCCAGCATGTCGTAGTGCGCCATGAAGAAGTCCGGGTCGGCGCTGCGGAACACCACCACCGTGAGCTCGGGAGTCCGCTCGATGCGGGTGATCAGCTCCGCCAGCTGCTCGATGGTGTCAGGGTCGATCAGATTGATCTCCCCGTTGGAGAAGGTGACCCGCCAGTAGGAGGGGCTGATCTCCCGGACGTCGAACTGTGTCTCGCCGCTCATTCGGCTGCTCCCGTCTGCGGGGGAGGGGGCGGACCGGAGTCCACTGCCCAATCTAGGACCATACCCACCGAATGCCCCACGTGGGGGTCTGCACCGGCGGGCGTCCACCCCCTCACCGACTTACTTGACTCGGCAAGTACATAGCCGTACCTTCGCCATGAAGTTGCTTGGCGAAGCAAATTCTCCCTTGATTTCCCACGCTGTTTCCGTACGAAAGGTCGATCATGACCAAGATTGGCATCATCCTCGGCAGCACCCGCCCGGGCCGCAACGGCGAGGCCGTGGCCCGCTGGGTGCACGAGGTCGCCGCCCGGCGCACCGACGCGGAGTTCGAGATCGTCGATCTCCTCGACTACGAGCTCCCGGTCCTGGACGAGCCGTACCCGGCGTCCCTGGGCAACTACACCCGGCCGCACACCGGGCCCTGGGCCGAGAAGATCGCGTCCCTGGACGGGTTCGTCATCGTGACGCCGGAGTACAACCGCTCCGTGCCGGGCGCCCTGAAGAACGCCATCGACTACCTCTACGCCGAGTGGAACAACAAGGCCGTCGGGTTCGTCAGCTACGGATCGGTCGGCGGCACCCGTGCCGTGGAGCACCTGCGCGGCATCGCGGGGGAGTTGCAGCTGGCCGACGTCCGCTCGCAGGTGGCCCTCTCCCTGTTCACGGACTTCGAGAACTTCAGCACCTTCAAGCCCGCGGAGGTCCAGCACGCCACCCTGACCGCCACCCTGGACCAGGTGGTCGCCTGGGCCAAGGCGCTGGAGCCGCTGCGCGCCGCCTGAGCGAGGCCCCGGTCCCGCCCGGACGGGACGTCGGTGCCGGCCCGGGACAGCCCCGGGCCGGCACCGACGGCCGTGTTCCGGCGAGATGTGCCGTACGGCCCGCGGGCCGCGGCGTGATGGTGTGTCATCGGGGCATGGCGGTCGAGGTGGGCGGGGCGGGAGCCGGCGGGCTGGACGAGGTCGTGCGGGTGCTGCGGGAGTGGCAGCACGAGAGGGCGCCCGTACAACTGCACCCGGGGGACGTGGGCTGGTTCCTGCGGTTCGGGGACGGGGCGGCCGCCGATGCGGTCAGGGTGTGGCGGCGGGACGGAGGGATCGTCGCCGTCGGCCTGCTGGACGGGCCCGACCTGCTGCGTCTGGCCCTCGCGCCCGACGCCCGGCGGGACGAGGACGTGGCGCGGCGGCTCACCGCGAACCTCACGGAGCCCGGACGGGGTGTCCTGCCCGAGGGGACGGTGTACGTCGAGGCCCCGAGGGGCGCGCTGGTCCGGGAGACCCTCGCCGACGCCGGCTGGAAGGACGACGAGCCGTGGACACCGCTGCACCGTGACCTCGCCGCTCCGGTGCCCCGCCCGGGCGTACGGATCGAGGTGACCGGACCGGACGGGGCGCGGGTGCGCAGCGCCGTGCAGCGGGCCGCGTTCGCCAACTCGGCCTTCTCGGAGGAGGCCTGGCACACGATGGCCGTCGCGCCGACCTACGCCGACGCCCGCTGCCTGGTCGCCTACGACGAACGGGGCGAAGCGGTGGCGGCGGTGACCGTGTGGTCGGCCGGACCGGGGCGTCCCGGGCTGCTGGAACCGCTGGGGGTGCACCGGGACCACCGCGGCCGGGGCCACGGCCGGGCGGTCACCCTCGCAGCGGCGGCCGCGCTCCGGGAGCTGGGCTCGTCGAGCGCCGTCGTGTGCACCCCCAGCTCCAACACGGCCGCCGTCGCCACCTACGCGTCGGCCGGTTTCCGGCGTCTTCCCGAGCTCCGGGACCTGCGCCGGGACGCGGCACCCCACCCCGCCGCGGCACCGCGCCCAGCTGGGTGATCACCGGTGGCGGGGCACAACGCCCGCTCATAGCTTCGGCTCATGAACAAACGTCACATCGCGTACCTCGCGTGCACCACCGCCGTCGTGGCCGCGGGGATCGGTGCCGCCCCGTCGTCCCATCTGACGACCGTGCACCGCGTACAGCCGGGGCAGTCCATCCAGAAGGCCGTGAACGCGGCCAAGTCGGGGGACACCGTCCTCCTGGCCGCCGGCACCTACAAGCAGAGCGTCGACATCAAGAAGTCCGGCATCACCCTGCGGGGCGACGCCGCGGGCCGCACCGTCCTGCAGCCGGCCGCGAAGGCGGGCACGTCCGCCTGTGCCAAGGCCGGCAACGGCGTCTGCGTCACCGGCACCGACAAGAAGCCCCTCAAGGACGTCTCCGTACGCCACCTGACGGTGCGGGGATACGCCAAGAACGGGGTGTGGGCCACCGCGACCGACAACCTCAAGGTCCGCCATGTCATCGCCGAGAAGAACGGCCAGTGGGGCATCGCCCAGGAACGCTCCGTGCGCGGCGTGCTCAGCCACAACGTCACCCGGAAGAACGGCGACGCCGGACTGTTCGTGGCCAACACCGTCGACACCGAGGAAGGCGCGCGCGACGCCAAGAGAACGGTGATCCGCTACAACAAGACCGCCGAGAACCGCGTCGGCGTCACCGTGCGCCGGCTGCGGAACGTCAGCGTCGACCACAACGAGGCCACCGGCAACTGCGCCGCCGTGTTCGTCGTGGGCGACGAGTCCAAGCCCCGCGCCGGCCACCTGAGCGTGTCCTGGAACAACATCCACGGCAACAACAAGTACTGCGCCAAGACGCCCCGGCTGCCCTTCCTCCAGGGCTCGGGCATCGTCCTCACCGGCGTCGAGGAGACCCGGGTGGCGTTCAACCGGGTCGAGAACAACAAGGGCACCTCCCCGCTGTCCGGCGGCATCGTGCTGTTCAAGAGCCTCGTCGGCACGCCCAGCGAGCGCAACGACGTCCGCGACAACCTGGTGACCGGCAACAGCCCCGCCGACCTGGCCAACCGCGACACCGCGAAGACCAACACCTTCAGCCGCAACACCTGCACCCTCTCCGAACCCGCAGGAATGTGCTGACCCGTCAGCCCCCCACCCCCACCCACGGCACAACAGCAGAAGCGAGGCAACGGATGACCACCGTTGATCCGGCTCCCCCGCCGCCCATGCGGCTGAGGGAGCTCGTATTCGGGGCGGCCTGCGCGGCCGCCGTTCGCGCGGCCGTCCGCCTGGGCGTGCCCGACGCGCTGGACGACGACCCCATGACCGTCGACGACCTGGCGGCGGCGGTGAAGACCCAGCCGCACACCCTGCGCCGGCTGCTCCGCGCGCTGTCGTGCCAGGGCGTCTTCACCGAGAACCCCGACGGCAGCTTCGAGCACACGGAGATGTCCCGGCTGCTGCGCGAGGACGATCCGCACAGCCTGCGCTACATCGCCCTGTGGTGCACCGAGCCCTGGACCTGGAACGTCTGGTCGCGCCTCGACGAGGCGGTGCGCACCGGCGGCAACGTCTTCGAGGACGTGTACGACCAGGAGTTCTTCACCTACCTCAACGAGTCGGCCCCCGAGTCCGCCCACGTCTTCAACCGGGCCATGACCACCTCCAGCGAGCAGTCCGCGCGGGACGTGGCCAAGCTGCTCGACCTGGACGACGCCTCCTCCGTGGTGGACATCGGTGGCGGCCAGGGACACGTCCTGGCCAGCCTCCTGGAGAAGCACCCCCACCTCCACGGCACCCTGCTCGACCTGCCGGGCGTCGTCGAGAACGCCGACCCCAGGCTGCGCGGAGGCGGCGCGCTCGCGGACCGGGTCCGCGTCGTGCCCGGCGACTGCCGCGAGGACGTGCCCGTCCAGGCCGACGTGTACATCATCAAGAACGTCCTGGAGTGGGACGACGACAGCACTCGCCGGGTGCTGGCCGCCATCCGCCGCTCGGCGCGGCCCGGGGCCCGGGTCGTCGTCATCGAGAACCTCGTCGACGACACCCCGTCCATGCGCTTCACCACCGCCATGGACCTGCTGCTGCTCCTCAACGTCGGCGGTGCCAAGCACACCCGGCAGAGCATGGTGGACCGCCTCACCGAGGCGGGGCTGACCATCGGCGAGATCCGCCCGGTCAACGCCTACCTGCACGCCTTCGAGTGCACCGTCGCCGGCTGACACACGACGGCACGGGCCGCACACCCCGAGGCCGCCGGCCCCGCGTCTGACGCGGGACCGGCGGCCTCGGGGTTCTCCAGGTGCGGCGGCTCAGGAGCCGGCGCCGCGCTCCCAGCGGTAGAAGCACTGGGCCATGGCGTCCTTCGGGCTGCGCCACGTGGCCGGGTCGTACGCGCTGACGTACGCCTCCAGCTCCTGGCTGACGCGGCGGAACTCGGGGTGCGAGGCCACCTTCGCGATGGCCGGCGCCGGGTCCTGCTCGGACTCGATGAGGTGCAGGTAGACGTCGTCCCCGAACTGGAAGAGACTGCGCCGGCTGACGCCGACCAGGTGGGGGAGTTCACCGCGGTCCGAGGCGGCGAACACGTCGGCGATCTGCGGTGCCGAGCCGGGCTTCATCCGGGCGACGATCAGGGCGTGGTGCATGGGATGTCCTTCCGTGTCCCGCGGGCGGGAGCGGTGCTCAGCGCGAGGACGCGACGGACGCGCTCTCGGTCTCGCGGGCGGCCTGCTCGATCTTGTCCCGGATGAGCGCCATCTGAGTGCGGGAGTTGCGGTTGATGTTGTCCGTCATCCACGCGTCGTCGACCGGAGCGTCGGGCTTCATCGCGAAGTCCTGCGTCCAGCGCATCTCGATCCCGCCCGGCACCTCCTCGTACTCCCACAGGATGTCCATGTGGGCGAACGGGCCGGTCTCGACGCGGCGGGCGCGCACGCTCCGCTTCCCGCGGTCGGGGGTGCGCTCCGACACCCAGCTCCACACCTTGCCGTTCTCGTCCGGGTGCATGGTCAGCCGGAACGTCGTCGTGGCGCCCTCCCGGGAGATGACCTCCACGGACGCGTACTCGCTGAACAGCCGCGGCCAGTTCTCCAGGTCGTTGGTCATCTCCCAGACGAGGTCGAAGGGAGCGTCGACGGTGATGCTGTTCTCCGTGTGTCCGGCCACTTTCAGGCTCCAGCCGTGAGGGTGCTGTTGACGAGGTTCAGGAACTCCCGGGGCGTCCTGCAGCGCTCCGAGTCGGGCGGCAGCGACACGCCGTACCGGTTCTCCAGCTCGCCGACGATGCCGAGCAGGCCGAGCGAGTCGAGGCCGAAGGAGTCGAAGGGGGACTCCGCGGCGTCCTTGAGTTCCTTGGGGTCGACGGTGATGCCGGCCGCCTGCTTCATCAGCGCGGCCAGTTCGTCGAAGGTCACTTCGGTGGTGATCATGGGTGACTGCTCCTTCCCCGCCCGGATCACCGGGCGGATTCGTCGCCGCGGCGCACGACCAGCGCCGCGTTGGAGCCCATCAGTCCCCGGCTGAGGACGAGGGCGGTGCGCAGCTCGGCGGGCCGAGCGTGCGAGGTCACCAGATCGATGTCGTGGCAGATGTCGAACACGTTGGGCGTGGGCGGCACCAGGCCCTGCTCCATGGCCAGCAGCGCGGCCACCGTGTCCAGCACGGGCGCCCCGCAGTACGCCCGGCCGTAGCCGGTCTTGGGCGCCGTCACCGGCACCCGCGTGCCGTGCGCGCCGAGGGCGTCGGCGATCGCCAGCGCCTCCGCGCGGTCCGCCTCGGGCACGCCCAGGGCGTCGGCGAAGACGACGTCGATCTCCTCCGGGGCGACGCCCGCGTCGTCGAGGGCGCCGGTGATCGCGTGCGCGAGGCCCTCACGGGACTCCGCCCAGCGGGAGGCCCCGGTGAACGTGGCCGAGTGACCGGCCACCACACCCCGTACGGGCACCCCGCGCTCACGGGCCCGCTCCTCGTCCTCGACGACGAGCAGCGCACCGCCCTCCGCGGGCACGAACCCGCACGCCTTCTCGGTGAACGGGCGGTAGGCACGGTCGGGGTCGTCGAGGGTGCTGAGCTCGGGGTAGCCGAGCTGGCAGACCATCGAGTACGGGGCCAGCGGTGCCTCCGCCGCCCCCACGACCATGACGTCGGTGCCGCGCCGTACCGCGCGGGCCGCGTGCGCGAGGGAGTCCAGACCGCCCGCCTCGTCGCTCGCGACCACCCCGCACGGCCCCTTCAGGCCGCCGCGGATGGAGATCTGCCCGGTGCTCGCCGCGTAGAACCAGGCGATCGACTGGTACGGCCCGACGAACTTGGAGCCCTTGCTCCACAGTTTCTGCAGCTCGCGCTGGCCGAACTCGCCGCCGCCGGAGCCGGCCGCGGTGACCACGCCGACCGAGTACGGGTCGGCGGGCTCGCCGCCCAGCCCGGCGTCGTCGAGGGCGAGCGCGGCCGCCGCCATCGCGAAATGGCTGAAGCGGTCGGTCTGCACCAGGAAGCGGTCCTCGATGAGGGCCGCCGGGTCGAAGGACCGCACCTCGCCCGCCACCCGCAGCGGAAGGTGCTCACAGCCCTCCCGGGTGATCAGGTCCAGTACGCCGAGCCCTTCGCGCACCGACTTCCAGTAGGCGTCGGTGCCCAGTCCGCCGGGCGCGACCACACCGATGCCGGTGACGGCCGCACGCCCGGAACGCCGCTTGCTCATCGTGTCCTCCCGCCTGCCCCGGACAGCAGCACCGCGGACTGGAAGCCGCCGAACCCGCTGCCGACGGAGAGCACGTGCTCCAGCTTCCGCGGACGGGCGGTGCGCGGCACGTAGTCCAGGTCGCACTCCGGGTCGGGGGTCTCGTAGTTCGCCGTCGGCGGCACGACCTGGTGTCGCAGCGCGAGCACGCAGGCGGCCACCTCGATGGCGCCGATGGCGCCGAGCGAGTGCCCCACCATCGACTTGATGGAGCTCATGGGCGTCTCGTACGCGTGCGCGCCCAGCGACCGCTTCACCGCGGCCGTCTCGTGCCGGTCGTTCTGCCGGGTGCCGGAACCGTGCGCGTTCACGTAGTCGATCCGGGTGGGATCGATACGGGCCTGGTCGAGGGTGCCGTCGATGGCCCGCGCCATCTCCAGACCCTCACTGGTCAGTCCGGTCATGTGGTAGGCGTTGCCGTAGGTGGCGTAGCCGCTGATCTCGCAGAGGATGTCCGCGCCGCGCGCCCGCGCGTGCTCGTACTCCTCCAGCACCAGCACCGCCGCGCCCTCGCCCATCACGAACCCGTCGCGGTGGGCGTCGAACGGCCGTGACGCGTGCTCCGGGTCGTCGTTGTTGGGCGACGTCGCCTTGATCGCGTCGAAGCAGGCCATCGTGATCGGTGAGATCGGCGAGTCCGACGCCCCGGCGATGCAGACGTCGGCCCGGCCCTCGCTGACGGTGTGGAACGCGTAGCCGACGGCGTCGAGTCCGGAGGTGCAGCCGGTGGAGACCGTCTGCACCGGGCCCCGGGCGTCGAACCGCTCGGCCACGGTGGAGGCGAGGGTGCTCGGCGCGAACGCCAGGTGCAGCTTCGGGTCCGCCTTGGTGTGGTCCACGTCCCAGCGCCGGCCGCTCTCGCTGACCAGCACGTAGTCGTGTTCCAGCCGGGTGGTGCCGCCGACCGCGCTGCCCAGGGACACCGCGGTGCGCCACGGGTCCACGGCCCCGGTGTCCAGCCCGGACTGCCGGACCGCCTCCTGGGCCGCGACCACGGCGAACTGGATGTAACGGTCGGCGTGCTGGCAGAGATCCGCGTCCAGGCCGTGCTCGAACGGGTCGAAGTCGCACTCGGCGGCGATGCGTGAGCGCAGACCCGCCGGATCGAACAGGGTGATGCCGCGGGTCGCGGTGCGGCCCGCGGCCAGCAGGTCCCAGAACGCCGTCGCCCCGATGCCGCCGGGAGCGACCACACCGATTCCGGTGACGGCCACCCGCCGGGTCATTTTATGGCCTCGCTCGGCTCGGCCGGGTGGGCCGCCTCAGGTCCGCCCACCGTCAACTGCGGTCCGGAGAGCGCGCTTTCGGTCTCCTCCGTGTCGACGTGCCCGAGGCTCGGGTGGGGCGCGAGGGGACCGAGGTGGAACACCATGCGGGCCTCCTCGTCACCGACGTTGCGGAAGCGGTGCCGCATGTCGATCGGGATCATCAGCCCCTGCTCGGCGCGGAGCGCGAACGGCTCGCCGTCCAGGTCCACTTCGAGCGCGCCGTTGACGACGTACACGAACTCCTCGGAGTACGGGTGGTAGTGCTCGGCGATCCGCTCGCCGGGCTTGATGACGGCCAGCCCCATGAAGCCGCTCGTGGAGCCCACGGTGGCCGGGGTGAGCAGGGTCCTGAGGTCACCCCCGCGCCGGCGGTTGGGTTCCGTCTCGCTCAGGTCCACGATGCGTGGATGCTGCTTGGACATGGTTGATACCTCCGGGTGTACCGGTGACGTCCGGGCGCTCGGGCGGCCGCGGACGTCACCGCGGTTGACCGTCAGGAAGCCGCCGCGCTGCGGTCGGTGACGGGCAGCATGTCGGCGTGCGACAGCAGCCGGTTGAGGGTGCGTTCCGAGTCCAGGGAGCCCTCGACGCCGATCGCGGCGCCGTCCAGGAGACGCTCCAGCTCCGCCGCCTTGCCCGGGCCCGTGATGCCGAGGGCGGCGAGCGGGTCCAGGTCGAGGTCGCCGGTCACGTCGACGAGGCGGACGACGATGTCGTCCCGCTGGAACACGGTGCTCGCGAACACCGGGCTGTCCGGGTCGCCGGCCGCGGTCTCGTCCTGCTGGGCGAGGAAGCGGGCCAGCTCCATGCCGCGGCCCGCGACGGCCGGGTAGTACAGCGCGTGCCGCCGCAGCCCGGCGGGCTCCGGCCGGCCGGACGCCACATGGTGCACGGCGGGCAGCGCGGCCCGGGTGAAGAACAGCCGCGCGGACTCGGGATCGGTCAGGTCCCGGTCCTGCTCCAGATAGGGGTTGATGGCCTCCTCGACCGCCCGCACCTCCGGCTGGCGCGCCACGTGACGCAGCGCGGCGAGCAGGTCGCCCTCCACCTCGACGGCCCGCACGACCCGGTTGCCGTGCATGAACAGCGAGGTGCGGCGCAGCCGCGTGGTGTCGTCGACCTGGGCCTTGGGCGACTCGTAGCCGGCCAGCAGCTCCGCGACCTTGGACTCGGAGCCCGGCTTGACGGTGAAGGTGAGGGCGTGGCGCGCCACACCGTCGCCGACCCGCACGGACGACTGCAGGCCCGCCCTGGCGGACTCGGAGCCCAGGGGGCGCTCGGGCATGGTCTCGCGCACGACGCTGTAGCGCATCGACCGGGTGTCCCGCACACAGCTGTGCATCGGCCGGACCGTCTCCACGTGCTCCTCGCTGTTCACCCACGCGAGGAACGGCGGCGCGCTCTCCCACTCGCTGGTGATCAGCCACTGCGAGGGGTTCTCGATCGACTGGCACAGCTGGTCGCTGATGTGACCGGGCACGGACGCGACCTTGCTGCGCATGTGCTCGTACGCCTCGAGGAACTGCTCCTGCGCCCCCTCGTACAGGTCGAGCAGCAGGATCACCCGCAGCCTGGAGCCGTCGAAGGCCGACTGCGATATGCGTCCCGACATGGTCATCCGGCGCACCTCTCCTCTAGTTCGGGAAACCCCTGTGGCGAGGTCTCCTCCGGAAGCTCTTCACGGAAGGTCAGGAACGACCGCCGTGTCCGATGGGCAGGGGGTCGCCATGTGTCGATGGTCGGCGCGGCCCGGGAAGCGCGCGAGCGACACGGGGCACGCGGGTGAACCGCGCGCCAACCGGGTGCCGCCCGGACGCGAAGGGGCCCGCACCCGGGATGAAATCGACACCCCGGGGATGACATCGACGTCCCGTTCCTCAACGGGACCCGGGCGAACGCTGGAGGCGTTTCAATGAACCGATCGGGTACGGCCGGCGAGGCGGTCCACCGCACGCCCGTCCTCATCGTGGGGGGCTCCCTGGTGGGCCTGTCCACGTCCCTGTTCCTGGGGCGGCTCGGTGTGCCGCACACGCTCGTCGAGCGTCATGCCGGCACGTCGATCCACCCGCGCGGGCGCGGCAACAACGTCCGCACCATGGAGCTGTTCCGCGCGGCCGGCGTGGACGGCAGGATCGTCGAAGCCGCGTCGGTGCTGGCGGACAACCACGGCATCCTGCAGACACCGAGCCTGGTGGAGGACGCGGGGGAGTGGCTGTTCCGGGAGATCGACCCGGGCGGCGGACTCGCCCGCTTCAGCCCCGCCGGCTGGTGCCTGTGCAGCCAGAACGACCTGGAGCCGGTGCTGCTGCGCAGCGCGCGGGAACTGGGCGGCGATCTGCGCTTCAGCACCGAGATGATGTCCTTCGACCAGGACGCCGACGGAGTGACGGCCCTGGTCAAGAGCCGGGAGACCGGCGAGCACACCACGGTCCGGGCGGACTACCTGGTGGCCGCGGACGGCCCGCGCAGCCCTGTGCGTGAGGCGCTGGGCATCGGGCACACCGGTCCCGGCGACCTGTTCCACAACGTCAGCGTCACCTTCACCTCGCGCGACCTCGCCGCCGTCGTCGGCGACCGCCGGTTCATCGTCTGCTACCTCACCAGCCCGGACGGCGACGGGGCGCTGCTGCCGGTCGACAACTGCGAGCGCTGGGTCTTCCACGCTCCCTGGCACCCCGAACACGGCGAGACGATCGAAGAGTTCACCGACGAGCGGTGCGTCGCGCACATCCGGCGGGCCGTGGGCGTCCCCGACCTGGACGTGACGATCACCGGCCGGGCCGCCTGGCACGCCGCCGAGCGGGTCGCCGAACGGTACGCCGACGGACGGGTGTTCCTGGCCGGTGACTCGGCCCACGAGATGTCGCCCACCGGCGCCTTCGGCTCCAACACCGGTATCCAGGACGCCCACAACCTCGCCTGGAAGCTGGCCGCGGTGCTCGGCGGCTGGGCCGGACCCGGCCTGCTCGACACCTACGACCGCGAGCGCCGGCCCGTCGCCGAGGCGACCAGCGCCCGCGCCTCGTCCCGCTCGGTGGAGCACAGCCATCCCGGGTACACGCCCGCCGAGGACACCACGGCGTCCACCGGCCGCAAGGGCGGCATCCTCAACGTGGCCCTGGCCTACCGCTATCCGCGCGGCGCGGTCCTGGGTGCCGACCCGGCGACGCCGGTGGTGCCGGACTCCGTCGCGCTGACGGGCGAGCCCGGCAGCCGCGCGCCGCACCTGTGGCTGGAGCGCGCCGGCACCCGCGTCTCCACGCTCGACCTCTACGAGCGCTCGCTGGTCCTGCTCACCTCGCCGCACAGCCCCTGGCAGGCCGCCGCGGCCGAGGTGGCGGCCGGTCTCCCGGTGCCGCTCGACGTGTACGGCATCGGCGAGGGCGCCGACCTGGTGCCCGAGCCGGGCACCGACTGGGCGGCCGCCCACGGCGTCACGCCGGACGGCGCGGTGCTGGTCCGGCCCGACGGCTTCGTCGCCTGGCGTCACGAAGGTCCGGCCGCCGACCCGGCGGGGGCGCTGCGGGAGGCGGTCGGCACCCTGCTGTCCCGCGCCTGACGGGGCACGGCCGCCGGGACGGCGCGGCTCAGCCGCTGCCGATGCCGCCCTGGCGGCCGCGTTCGGACTTGGCCAGATGCTGCTCGAAGCGCTGGAGCGCCGGACCGTCGACGTCCCAGGGCCACGGGGTGACGACACCCTGGAGGGCCTGGAACACCGGGTGGGCGTCCGCCGCGCGGCCGGCCGCGCACAGCGCGTACGCCAGGACGTTGAGGTCGGCGGCGGCCGCGGCGTGCTGGAAGAACCCGGGCTTCTGCCACAGCGTGGCCGCCTGGTGCAGTGCCGCCGCCATCTGTCCCCCCTCGAACAGCTGGCTTGCCGTCATCGCCCGCACCCCGCCCTGCGCCAGGATGCTCTGGTACTGCCGTACGGCCGCGGTGAGTTCGATCGCCGCACACGGCGCGTTGGCCGGGATGTGGGCGCGCACCGCGTCGACGAAGTCCAGTACCGAGGCGCTGGACCCGCCCTCCTCGGGCGACAGGTGCGCGAGCATCTGCAGGTAGGCCTCCCGGTGGTAGCGGTCCCGTCCGGTGGCCTCCCGCCAGAGCGCCTGGACGTCCCTGCTGTCGTACCGCTCCATCCGCGCGGTGCCGAGCAGGACCACCCACGGCAGCGGGTCCTCCGGTGCCAGCTCGGCGGCCCGGTGGCACCGGCCGACGACCTCCCGGGCGTCCTCCAGATGTCCGTCGCGCAGCCCCCGCGTCAGCTGGGTCCAGGAGTGGAACACCAGCGCGTCCGGCGCGTCCGGCTCCCGCTCCAGCCAGGCCGCCGCGATCCTGGTGCCGGCCGTCGCCTCGGCCAGCACGGACATCCGGTGGGAGCGTCTGTCCCAGTCGTCGCCGGTCTCCTCCAGGAGCTCGGAGATCAAGGTGGCGTCGGTCGCGCTGCCCTTCTTGCTCAACTTTCCAAGGACACGGGAGAGTTGATCGTCGCCGAGGGAACGGGAGATGCGGGGGCGTCTGCTGGTGCGGGTGCTGAAGAGGGGCATGCCGGAAGACTAGGAAGCCGTGGTGCCCGGGCAACCGTTTCCGGGTGATCGTTATCGATCTGGCCCTTACCGCAGGTCTTTCGGGCAGACCGGGGCGGGGCGGGGCAACCGGCCCCGCCCCGCCCCGCGGTCACCGCCGGCTCAGACCGCCGGGGCCGGGTACGTCGGGTACTCCACCCCGGAGACGTACTGGACGACGCGGACGACCTGGCAGGAGTAGCCGAACTCGTTGTCGTACCAGAGGTAGAGGATGGCGTTGTCGCCGTCGACCTTCAGCGCGCCGGCGTCGACGATCGAGGCGTGCCGCGAGCCGATGAAGTCGCTGGAGACCGCGTCGGGCGCGCTGATGAAGTCGATCTGGCGCTTCAGCGGCGAGGTCAGCGAGACGTTGCGCAGGTAGTCCAGGACCTCCTCGCGGTTCGTCGCGCGGGCCAGATGGAGGTTGAGGATGGCGATCGACACGTCCGGCACCGGTACGCGGATCGAGCTGCCGGTGATGGGTGCCTTCAGGTCGGGCAGCGCCTTGGCGACGGCCGACGCGGCACCGGTCTCGGTGATCACCATGTTGAGCGGCGCGGACCGGCCGCGGCGCTCGGACTTGTGGTAATTGTCCAGCAGGTTCTGGTCGTTGGTGAACGAGTGCACCGTCTCCACGTGGCCGCGCAGCACGCCGTACTCGTCCGCCATCGCCTTGAGCGGCGGCACGATCGCGTTGGTGGTGCAGGACGCGCAGGACAGGATCCGCTCGTCCGGCTTGAGGGTGTCGTGGTTGACCCCGTGCACGATGTTGGGCACGTCGCCCTTGCCGGGCGCGGTCAGCACCACCTTGTCGACGCCGGGGCGCAGGTGCTGCGAAAGGCCCTCGCGGTCACGCCACTTGCCGGTGTTGTCGATGAGGATGGCGTTGTCGATGCCGTACGCCGTGTAGTCGATCTCGGACGGGTCGTTCGCGTAGATCACCTTGACGGTGTTGCCGTTGGCGACGATCGTGCTGTTCGCCTCGTCGACGGTGATGGTGCCCTGGAACTGGCCGTGCACGGAGTCGCGCCGCAGCAGCGAGGCCCGCTTGACGATGTCCTGCTCGCCGCCCCGGCGCACGACGATCGCCCGCAGCCGCAGGCCGTTGCCGGAGCCGGCCTTCTCGATGAGCAGACGGGCGAGCAGCCGGCCGATGCGGCCGAAGCCGTAGAGGACGACGTCGCGCGGCTCGCGGCGGTCGATCTTGTCCGCGCCGGTCGCGCCGGCGACGGCCTCGGCGGTGAACTCGGCGACGGACCTGCCCCGGTCGTCGGCACGGTAGGACTCGGCGAGCAGACCGATGTCGATCTGCGACGGGCCGAGGTCCAGCGTGGTGAGCGCCTGGAGGAACGGCAGCGTCTCGGTGACGGACAGCTCCTCGCCGGCGATCTGCCGGGCGAAGCGGTGGGTCTTGAGGATGCTGACCACTGACTTGTTCACCAGGGAGCGGCTGTGCAGCAGGACGGTGACGTCCCGCTCCCGGTGCAGCTTCCCGATGATCGGGATCATCGACTCCGCGATCTCCTCGCGGTGCTTCCAGTTGGTGAACGAGTCTTCGTTGACAGTCACAGGATCATCTTTCGAGCTAGAGGGTGCTCATATGATAGCCATGCCGCTCGAAGGGTCCCGAGGGGGTCCGCCCGCAGGCTCGCAGGGGCTCGTCGGCGGGTACGTCCCGCAGGGTTGCGTGACGGGTGAACGGGTACGCGTCCCCTGCTGTGCCCGGGTTCGTACCAGTCCCGGGCGGGCCCCACGACCGCCGCTACCAGGGAATCTGCCATGGAGACACCCGCGCACGAGAACAACGCCCCCACGCCCGCGCAGCGGGCCCTGGACACGCTGTCCGAGAACACGGAGGACACGGCTGCGCTGGACGCCCTGGCGAACAGTGACGTGCTGATCCCCGTCCCCGACGACGCGGGCGACCAGGAGGCCGCCGACCCCGGAGCCGTCGCGCTGCCGGTGCTGGAACAGCCGGGCGGCACCCAGGTGGTGCCCGTGTTCACCTCCGAGCTGGAGATGGCCGGACTGCTCCCGTTCGTGTCCCGCTACCGCCTGGTCCCGCTCGGCGCCCTCGCCGCTCAGTGGCCGGCCGAGGACCTCTCCCTCACCATCGACGGCAGCTCCGACCACCGTCTGACCCTCACCTCGGAAGGGGTGCGCACGCTGCTCGCCCGCCCGTAGGGGCGCCTGCGTGCGTCAGCCCCGGCCCGTTCCGCCCGACATCGGGCAGGACGTGGGCCGGGGCTTCGTCGTCGATGTGCCCGGCGGAGGCGTTCAGTCGCCGAGAGCGCGGGCCAGGGCGGCGCGCTGGACCGGGAGTGTCTCGGCGTACAGTTCGCGGCCCCGCTCGGTCAGCTGCACGTAGACGCCGCGGCGGTCCGTCGGGCAGGTGCTGCGCTCGACCAGGCCGTTCTTCTCCAGCCGGGCGATGAGCCGGGACAGCGCGCTCTGACTGAGGTGGACCCGGCCGACCAGGTTCTGCACCCGGCACTGCTCACCGTGCGGGGGAGTGCTGGACGCGAGCAGGTGGAGCACCTCGAAGTCGGAGGCGCCCAGGCCGTAGGGGTGCAGAGCGCGGTCGATCTCGCCCTGGGTGCGGGCGTGCACCGCGAGGATGTCCCGCCACCGTTCCTCGAGCCGCGCCTCGTCGGCCATCCCTGCCATACCGGCACCGTAACACTTGTTCGATATTCAATGAACGGGCCCGTCGGCCTCAGGTCGAGGCCGCTGCACCCGGCGACGGCGTGGTTCCGTCACCTGTGACACCGGCACGGTTGCCGGGAGTCAGGGCCCCGGCCACCGCTTTCACGTTCAACTTCCTTACTGGGTAAGGGGGTTGAGTCAGGACAAGGTGCCCGCGGTACGGGACACGGGGACCCCGGGCGCGGCACAGTGGGAGGGCGCCGCGAGACACGGAAGCCCGGCGTGGAGGTGGACGACATGCTGAGCACTCCCGCCGACGGGACACGACTGCGCATCCTCGCGTGGCTGGGCGAACCCGGCACCGCCGAACGCGGCCTCACCGCGGACGACGTCGCCCGCCGGCTGGGCGTGCCCCGCCCCGCCGCCGTCACCCACCTCCGGCTGCTCACCTCGCTCGGCCTGCTCCGCACCACCGTCCACGACGACAGCCCCCGCTACCGACGCGACGAGATCCGCGTCGCCGAGGTGACCCAGCTCTTCGCGAAGGGCTGGTAGCGGGCGGCAGCGGGCCGTGCGCCCCGCAGCGGATCGGGACCTTGCGCGGGTCCGCCGCGCCGCCGTTCGCCGGACTAGACTGATCACATGCCAGTGGGAGACGCGCGACCGTGACAGCCCCGGACACCGCGCGCCCCCCGGCCCGTCACCGCGTACGCGCCCAGGCCCCCGTCGTCGGCGCGGTCGCGGCGGGCGGCGGCCTGGGAGCGGCGGCCCGGTACGCGGCCACCCTGTGGTGGCCGATGCCGGGGGACTCCTTCCCCTGGACGATCCTCTGGGTCAACGTCCTCGGCTGCGCCGTGATCGGCGCGTTCATGGTGATCGTGGCCGAGGTACGCACCGCGCATCGCCTGCTCCGTCCGTTCTTCGGCACCGGCGTCCTCGGCGGTTTCACGACCTTCTCGACGTACGCGGTGGACATCCGGGGTCTGTTCGAGGCCGGCCGCCACGGCGCCGCGTTCCTCTACCTGGCCGTCACGCCTGCCGTGGCCCTGACCGCCGTGTGGGCGGCCACCGCGGTCACCCGCCGGGCACTGATCAGGAGGCAGCCATGACCACATCGACCCAGGGCGCCCTGCGCCTCACAGTGCTGGTCGGCGAGTGCGACACCTGCCGCCACCGGCCCCTCTACTCGGAGATCGTCCACCGGGCGCACGCGGCCGGGCTCGCCGGTGCCAGTGTGTTCCGAGGGATCGAAGGTTTCGGGACCTCGTCGCTCGTGCACACCTCCCGGCTGCTGTCGATGAGCGAGGACCTGCCGGTGGCGGTCGTCGTCGTCGACACCGAGGAGCGGGTGCGGGCCTTCCTGCCGGAGGTCGACGCGCTCGTCACGGAAGGGCTGGTGCTCCTCGAGCGGTGCGAGATCGTTCCCCGGAGCGCAAGCGGCTTCGACGCGACGGGGCAGAAGCGCGGGTGAACTGGCTGTACGTGGTGGCCGGTGCGATGGTCGGGGCGCCGTTGCGGTATCTCACCGACCGAGCGGTGCAGTCCCGGACCGGCTCGGGGCTCCCCTGGGGGACCCTCACGGTCAACGTCGCCGGCAGTCTGATCCTCGGCCTGGTCACCGGTGCGGCGGCCGCGGGCGCCGCGGGGCCCGATCTCCAACTGCTGCTCGGCACCGGCCTGTGCGGGGCGCTGACCACCTACTCGACCTTCTCCTACGAGACCCTCCGCCTGGTGGAGGGCGGCGCACGCGGTCACGCGGTGGCCAACGTCGTGGTGAGCACGGCGGCCGGCCTGGGCGTCGCCTACGCGGGGGCGGCGCTGGCCGGGGCGGTGTGGTCGTAGCGGAACCGGACCGGTCCCGGAGCCGGCGGGGGTCAGCCGCCCGCCGTGCGCAGCGGCTCACCGACGTCCCGCAGATGGCGCAGCGCGGTGCGATGCGAGGCGAGCAGCCCCGTCCGGCAGTAAGGGATGCCCAGCTCGGCGCAGTACCGCTCGGTGACGACCTGCGCCTCGGCGAGGGCGGGCGTCGGCATGCTGGGGAAGAGGTGGTGCTCGATCTGGTAGTTGAGGCCGCCCATGAACACGTCGGTCAGCGGGCCGCCGTCGACGTTGCGGGAGGTGAGCACCTGACGGCGCAGGAAGTCCAGCTCGGTCCCCTCCTCGATCATCGGCATGCCCTTGTGGTTCGGCGCGAACACCGAGCCGAGGTAGAGACCGAACAGCCCTTGGTGAACGGCGAGGAAGACGAGCGCCTTGCCGGGGGACAGGACCGAGAAAAGGCCGCCGAAATACACGGCGAAATGCGCGACGAGCAGCGTTCCCTCCAGCACCGGCCGTTTCATCGACGGGCTGCGCAGCGCCTTGAAACTGCTGAAACTCAGGTTCAGTCCCTCAAGGGTCAGCAGCGGGAAGAAAAGGGCTGCCTGGTGTTTCCCGATGAACCGGGCAGGCCCCTTGGCCCGGCGTGCCTGTCCCCGTGACCACACGATGATGTCCGGCGCGACGTCCGGGTCCTTGCTCTCGTGATTCGGGTTGGCGTGGTGGCGGGTGTGCTTGTTCATCCACCAGCCGTAACTCATCCCGAGGAGCACGTCGGCCACCAGCAGACCGCCGATCTCGCTGGGGCGCCGGCGGGAGAACACCTGGCGGTGGGCCAGGTCGTGCGCCGCCAGCCCGAGCTGCCCGGACACCAGGGCCAGCACGGCGGCGACAAGCAGCTGACTCCAGCTGTCGCCCAGGACGAGGAAGGCGGCGACGCTCCCGGCGAGCGTCAGACCCACGGCGGTGAACCGGACCGTGTAGTACAGCGGACGGCGCCGGAGCAGGCCCGCGTCGGCCATGCGCCGTGACAGCTCCGAGAAATCACTCCCTCGCCCCGCTCCTTCTTTCCGCGCGTCCTTCCGCGCGTTTCCCTGTCGCCCTGTTTCCTTTTCCCCTTCACTCGAGGAGGGGATGCCGGTCAGTACCGTCGAATTGGCCATACGGCCCAGTATGGGAACGATCTTGCCTCCGAAGAATGGCGGTGGCCCCCCAGGGGTACGTGGGCCACCCCCCGGGGGAAGGGGTGGTGACCCCCGTGCCGGGGGTGTGGTTCGCCTCACCCCTGCCCGTCCTCGCTTGACAGTGCCGACGGCCGCCGCGCACCATCGGCTCGTGAACCTGTCAGACAGCCAGACAGGTGGTGCGGTACCCCGTCGCGTCGGCGCGATGGAGGCGGTGCTCGCCCACCTCCGTGACGCGATCGAACGCGGCGAGTACGCGATCGGCGAGAAGCTCCCCTCCGAGGCGGAGCTGTGCCGCGGCCTCGAGGTCTCCCGCCCGGTGCTGCGGGAGGCGCTGCGGGCCCTGCAGACCATGGGCCTGACCGTGTCCCGCACCGGCAAGGGCACCTTCGTGGTGGCCGACGCGGTCCAGGACGCCACCTTCGGCGACTACACGGCCGGGGACCTCATGGAGGTGCGCCGGCACATCGAGATCCCGGTCGCCGGGTACGCGGCCCTGCGCCGCACGTCCGAGGACGCGGACCGGCTGCGGAACCTGCTGGAGCGGATGGAGCGGGAGACCGACACCACCGCCTGGGTGGCCATGGACACCCTCTTCCACCTCACCGTGGCCGAGGCCGCCCACAACCCGGTGTTCCGGCGGGTCCTCGAGGAGATCCGGGACGCGCTGGCCCGCCAGTCCGCCTTCCTCAACGAGCTCGGCGGGCGCCGCGCGCAGTCCGACTGCGAGCACCGGGCGATCGTCGAGGCGCTGACCGACGGCTCCGAGCCGGACGCCGTCCGGGCCATGACCCACCACCTCGACCGTGTCGAGACGACCCTGACCGACCTCGTGCGCTCCGCGCGCACGCCGGGCCCGCGCACCACCCCCGCGCCGGTCCACCACCACAACACGCAGGCAGTGTGATGCTCAGCAGTCTCCCCGCGGACGCACCCCCGATCCGCGAACCCCTCCACGCCCCCGTCGCCCACCTGATACGCGGCGGCGTGGTGGAAGGCGTCCATTACGGCTCCGTCGTCGTGCTCGACGGCGACGGCCGGGTCCGGTTCCGCCTCGGTGACCCCGAGGCCGCCTTCTACCCGCGCTCCGCGCTCAAGCCCCTGCAGGCGGTCGCCATGGTCCGCGCGGGCCTCCCGCTCGACGGCGAACTGCTGTCGCTGGGGGCGGCCAGCCACTCCGGCGAGGAACGCCACCTCGCCGGCACCCGGCGCATCCTCGCGCGCGCAGGGCTGGCCGAGGACCGTCTGCTGAACGTGCCCGACCTGCCCTTCGACCCGGTCGTCCGGGACACCTGGGTGCGTGAGGGCAGGGCCCCGTCCCGGCTCGCCCAGAACTGCTCCGGCAAGCACGCCGCGATGCTGTACACGGCGAAGCTGAACGGCTGGTCGCTCGGTGACTACCTCGACCCCGCGCACCCGCTGCAGCGGGCGATCGCCGAGACGGTCGAGGACCTCACCGGCCGGCGCGTCGCGGCGGTCACCGTCGACGGCTGCGGCGCCCCCCTGTTCGCGGTCTCCCTGGAGGGCCTGGCCCGCGCCGCCGCCCGCATCACCACGGCGGCGCCCGGCACCTCCGAGGCCAGGGTCGCCGACGCGATGCGCGCGCACGCCGAGATGGCGTCCGGCTCCGGCCGGGACGTGGCCGCGCTGATGCGGTCCGTGCCGGGGCTGCTCGCCAAGGATGGCTTCGAGGGTGTCCAGGTGGCCGCGCTGCCCGACGGCCGGGCGGTCGCCGTCAAGATCGCCGACGGCGCCGGACGCGCCCGCATCCCGGTGGCCGCGGCGGCCCTCGCCCAGGCGGGCGTGGACCCGGCCCTGCTCGCCGACTTCACGGGCGAGACGGTCCTGGGCGGCGGCAGGCCGGTCGGCGGCATCCGTCCGGTCCGCGCACTGGACGGGGCGGGCGCCCCGGTCTGCGCCTGAAGCCTGTTCGGCGGAGCAAGCCGGGGAAGACGGCGGGACCGTGCAGCCCGGGCGAGCGGCGTGCCCGCGCCGGTTCGGGCAGCCCGACCGGCCAGGTGTTCATGGCGCCGCCTTTCCGGACGGTCGCGTCACGAGGCGCTGCAAGGCCTGGACGGCCGCCTCGGGTGCTGCCGCGCCGGGAGGGACGGCCGCCCCCCGGCGTCATGCGCGTGGCAGCCATGGGGCTCGGGGCGTCCGTCGCAACGACGTACGGGCTCGGGGCGGTGCCGTGGACCGGACGGGCGTGGCCGGATGACGCAGGCCGCCCGGCCCGCCGTCGTCCGGTGTGGCCCGCGGAGGCGTGCGGCGGCGGTCGTCAGTCCTTCGGGACCGGGCCCCATCGCAGGCGCAGGAACACCGCCACCCCCGCTCCGCCCAGCAGGGCGGCCCCGGCGATCGTCCAGGTCACCGGGCGGTCGTCGGCGTCGTTCCGGCGGGGCGCGGGCAGGGCCACGGTGTCCGCCTCCGGGCCGCCCGGCGGGCCGGCGCGCAGGGCGTCCAGCGAGCCCACCGGCTGGACGTGTCCGGCCGCCTCGAAGCCCCAGTCCAGGAGCGAGCGCGTCTCCTCGTACACCGCGTGCCCGTCGTCCGACCGGGGGTTCATCACCGTGGCCACCAGCGTGCGACCCCCGCGTCGCGCGGCGGCTACCAGCGTGTTGCCGGCGTTGCTGGTGTAGCCGTTCTTGACCCCGATCAGCCCTCGGTACGGAGTGACCCCGTCCGCCCCCGTCAGCAGGCGGTTGGTGTTCACGATCGGGTAGTGCCCGCCGTCGCGGGCCGGAAAGCTGGCCTCCGCCCTGGCGCAGTACGTCGCGAACTCCGGGCTGCGCAGCCCCGCGCGGCCGAACACCGCGAGGTCGAACGCGGAGGACACCTGGCCCGGAGCGTCGTACCCGTCGGGCGACTTCACCCGGGTGTCCCGGGCCCCCAGGGCACGCGCCTTCTCCTCCATCCGTTCGGCCGTGACCCGCCACCCCCCGCTGAGCGCCGCCAGCACCCGCACGGCGTCGTTGCCGGAGTTGAGGAAGACCCCGTTCCACAGGTCGGAGACGCGGTACGACCGGTTCTCGGCGACCCCGACGAGACTGCTCCCCGGCCCGATGCCCTCCAGTTCCTCGGGGCGGACGCGGTGCCGGATGCCGGACGGCAGGGCCGGCATCACGGTCAGCGCGAACAGTGTCTTGAGAGTGCTGGCCGGAGGCAGCCTGCGGTGCGCGTCGTGCGCCGCCAGCACCTCGCCGGTGCCTGCGTCGGCGACCAGCCACGAGCGGGCGGACAGGTCCGGGACCTCGGGCGTCCCCGCACGCGGGCGGACGTGTGTGCCGGGCCGGTACAGCAGGGACGCGGGCGCGTCCGTCGTCCGCGGCCCGGGGTCGGCACCGGGCCCGGTCGTCGCCGCTGCGGGCGCCAGCGCCAGCAGGCCCGCGGCGCAGAGCGCACACCCCGACACGGCAGCCCGCGAAGCAAATCCGATAGTCATACCGCAAACGTAGGAATCGGCGCCCCGGACACCGTGCTGCCCCGGCCGCGAGCCGCCCGCGAGCACCCGGATGCCCCACACGGCGCCCGCCCGGCCAGGCGTGACCGCACACGGGCAGCCCGGCGCCGCTCCGGGGCGGCCGTACCGATCAGGCCCTAGGCTGAGCGGATGTTCAGCCCCGAAGGCCCTCGTCTGAGCGAACTCGCCGTCCAGGCACTGTCGTCCGTGGAGCGCGGCTACGACCTTCTCGCCCCGAAGTTCGACCACACCCCCTTCCGCACTCCCGACCCGGTGCTGGACGCCACCGTCTCCGCGCTGCTGGACTCCGGGCCCTACGGCACCGGCCTGGACGTGTGCTGCGGCACCGGCGCGGGCGTGGACGTGCTGCGGCAGGTGTGCCGGGAGAGCGTCACCGGCGTGGACTTCAGCGCCGGGATGCTCGACGTCGCCCGCGCGCGCACCCGGCCGGCCGGACCCGAGGTCTCCTGGGTGCGGGCGGACGCGCGGGCCCTGCCGTTCGGACCGGAGTTCGACCTCGCGGTCAGCTTCGGCGCGTTCGGCCACTTCCTGCCGCGCGAGATGCCGCGGCTGTTCGCCCAGGTGTACGGGGTGCTGCGGCCCGGTGGCCGGTTCGTCTTCCCGGTGGTCGCGCCGCCCCGGCCCGGCTCCGTCACCCAGGCGATGCTCCTGGGGTTCGACACCGCCATGCGGGTGCGCAACGCCGTGTGGCGGCCGCCGTTCGTCATGTACTACCGCGCCGTCCGCTTCGGTGACCTGTGGCACGGGCTGGATCGCACCGGGTTCCGCGTCGCGTTCTGGCCGCTCCCCGAGTTCGGCCGACGGCGGGACGGAAGCCCGAAGGTGCGCCTGATCGTCGCCGAACGGCCGGAGAAGGACTGAGGGACCAGGGGTGGACGGGCCGGGGGAGCGGCGGACAAGGATCCTCCGCGTCCGTGGGTTGGTTTTTCCAACTCGACCCTTCGTTGCGTTGGATTTTCCAACTCACCTGGCTAGGGTGGGTCGCGTGACGACGACTTCGTATGACGCGACGCGCATCGACTCCCGCTGGTGGTCCTGGGAAGGTATGCACGGGGGCTGGGTCGCCGGCGCGGCACTGACCGCCGTACGGGACTCGTTCGCCGGCGGGGCGCAGCCGGTCCGCTCGCTCACCACGCACTTCCTGGCCCCCGTCGGGACCGGACCGCTCAGTTTCTCCGGGACGGCGCCCGCGACCGGCCGGCGCACCTCCACCTGCGTCTTCACCGGGCATCAGGACGGCGAGCCGGTGGTCCTCGGCTCGGCGCTGTTCGGACCGTCCCGCCCCGGCCCCGCGTACGCCGGGCTCGCCGCCCCGGAGGTGCCCGGACCGGACGACTGCCTCCCGCTGGAGCTGCCCGCCGACCTCGCGCCCTTCGCCCGCCAGCTGGAGATTCGTCCCGGCACCGGCGACCTCCCGCTGGCCGCGGGACCCCGCGCCGAACTCGTCGCGTGGGTGCGTTTCCGGGACGACCGGCCCCTGGACGCGGCGGCCGTCACCACGCTCACGGACGTCATGCCGCCCGCGCTGTACGCCCACTGGAGCACCCCCCGGCCGGTTCCCACCGCGGAGCTGACCGTGCACTTCTCCGACGCCCTGGATGACGGGGCGCCGTACGGCTGGAGTCTGGTCCGCATCCGCTGCGACCACGCGGGCGGCGGCTGGGCCGTGGACGACAGCGCGGTGTGGTCACGGGACCGGACCCTGCTGGCGGCGGCCCGGCAGGCGCGCGTGGTGCGCGGCCCGACGCCCCCTCAGGCGGCGGCCGGCACCATGAACTCGTAGACCAGCACGTCCTGGTGGGTGTCCATGGCCAGTTCGGTGAGCTCCAGCGGCCGGGCGTACTGGTCGTGCACCCGCCGGGTCACCCGGACCGACGGGGTGCCCGCGAGCCGGGTGATCGTGTCCCGGTGGTGCAGCGACAGACCCGCCCGGCGCATCCAGTCGTAGGCCCGGCGCAGCTCGGCGGCGCCGGTGCCGTCGGCCCGGTCCCGGTAGCGCGCCAGTTCCTCGACCTCCGCCAGCACCACGGCGGAAAACGATGTCACCGCGGTCCGCTGCTCACGCCCGTCGGCCGACGAGGACCAGTATCGGTGCATCAGGGTCGCCCGGCCCGGCGCGAGCCCCAGCGGCTCGGCGTGCCCCGCCGGCGGGACCTCCCAGGTGACGGTGGCCCGGGCCACCGTCTCCCGCCCGGCGCACCGCGCCCCGAGCGGGAAGCCTGCGGCGGCCGGTGCCTCCGCCGGCTCGCCGGGCAGTGCCGCATGGCTGCCGCGCCGGTCCGTGGCGACCAGCCCGTCCCGCCGCAGCACCTGCAGCGCCTGCCGTACGGTCTCCCGGCTGACGCCGAAATGCTCGGCCAACTGCCGCTCCCCGGGCAGCCTTTCACCGGGTGGGACGGTGCCGGTGCGCAGCTCGCCGAGCAGTGCGGTGGCGATCCGTTGGTACAGCGGCTCCCCGTCGGTGGGCGGGTGGTCGCCGACGACGTGATCGTGCGGGGTGGTGCGGGCCATACCGCGCCCTCCTGTTGGTGACGTACCGTGGCCGTGCGGGCTCGTTGAGCCACCACATCTACCATTGGTCTACACCAACAGGGAAGGTGGTCCGGCAGTTCGGCCGGAACCGTGCGGTGCCCCCGGGTGCGTCAGGCGTACGCGCGCATCCAGCGCACCTTCGCCGCCTCCTGGTAGGGACCGCCGCCCTCGTGGTCGTTGAACTCGTACACCTCGATGGTCTTGTCCTCGTGCGCCCACGCGTTGAAGGCGCCGAAGACCGTGGACGGCGGACAGGTCTGGTCCTCCAGGGCAGCCGAGAACAGGGCGGGGGCGTTGCCACGGGCGGCGAAGTGCACGCCGTCGAAGTAGGACAGGGTGCGCAGCACGTCCGCCGTACGGCCCCGGTGGGTCTTGAGGAAGGAGCCGATCTCCCGGTACGGGTTGCGGTCGGTGAGCGTCGTGGCGCGCGGGAAGTCGCACAGGAACGGCACGTCCGGCGCGACGGCCGCCAGATCCGGGACCAGGCCGCCCACCGCGAGCGTGATGCCCCCGCCCTGGCTCCCGCCGACCGCCACGGTGCGGCTCGCGTCCGTCAGCGGGTGCGACCGCGCCGCCTCCACCGCGCGCACCGCGTCGGTGAACACCCGTCGGTAGTAGTAGTTCTCGGGTGCCTCGATGCCGCGCGTCATGAAACCGGGGAACGCCGGTCCGCCGCCGCCGACCGGGTCCGCGGTGCCGCCGCCCCCGCCCCAGGCGCTGCCCTGCCCGCGGGTGTCCATCACGAAGTGCGCGCGGCCCGTGGAAGCCCACAGCAGGTGCTCGTGCGGCAGGCCCCGGCCGCCGCCGTACCCGATGAACTCGACCACCAGCGGCAGCGGCGCGCCGGCCCCGGCGGGCAGGACCAGCCAGCCCTTGACCGGGTGGCCGCCGAACCCGGCGAACGTCACGTCGAAGACCTCCACGGTGGACAGTCCCGTGTCGACCGGCTCGAAACGGGCGTCCAGGCGGTGCCGGCGTGCCTCCTCCAGCGTCGCGGTCCAGAACGCGTCGAAGTCCTCGGGCGCCGTGGACGTGCTGCGGTACGCGCGCAGTTTGTCGAGGGACAGGTCGAACAGGGCCATCAGGGACCGCCTTCGTGAAGGGACCGTGCGAAGCGAGGACACGTTACGTGGATCATCCGGCGCGTCGCCAGGGTTGCTTGAGAAAGGGCCAGGTAAGGGGCCTAGAAAGCGGTTGCCGTCCGGCCGTCTCGCGAGCCGGGACGGCTCTGTTCGGCGCGTCGGACGCCGTGGTGGGTCGGACGCCGCGGGGGGTCAGACGCCGGTGGGGGGCGGACGCCGTGGTGGGTCAGACGCCGGTGGGGGTCAGACGCCGCGGTGGGTCCACCGCGGCCCGGTGCGGGCCCAGGCGCGGTCCCACTCCTCGAGCCTGCGGCGCAGCGCCACCCGCCGCACCGCGCGGTGCGCGAGCAGCAGCACCGCCGCCGTGCCACCGCCGGCCAGCGTGCCCGTGCCGACGCCGTACTGCCACACCGACGCGTCGTCGACCGGCGGCAGGACCTCGCGGCCCCGGGAGTCCAGCCAGACGTGCACCGTCTCGCCGGGGCGTACGTGCGCCGGGACGCGGGCCACCGTCGTACGCGTCCCCTCGTCCGGCGCCTCCCAGCGCACGGTCGCCCGGACGGCGCTCCGTCCACCCGAGCCGGACGCGGGGCGCGCCCTCGACGGACGTTCCACGACCTCGGCGCGCACCCGCTGGCGCTCGGCGCGCTGCTCGTCGGCGGCCGCCCGTGCGTCCCCGTACGCCCACCGGGTGGTGAGCACCCCCGCCAGCGGGGCCGCCAGGCACAGCAGCACGGCGACGGCCAGTGCCGTCCACGCCTCGACGACGTCCGAGCGGCGGCACAGCGGCCCGCGCCGCCGGGCGCTCAGCACTCGCGTCAGCATCTCGACCTCCCCTGCCGTCCACGGCGGCCGAGGGGACGAAGGCCGAGCGGGGCGGCGGACCCAGCGGCTCCGGGACGCGGCTCATGGCACGCGCGGAACAGTGCGGGGCGGGTGCCCCGGCGGCGGGCGCGCGAAACGACGGCTGCCCGGCCCCGGCGGCAGGGACGGACGGCCTGAGGGACGGCCGCCGGCTGAGGCCCGCGGCCGGCCCGGGTCAGCCGAAGCGCTCGATGCGGATGCGCTCCACGGGCTGCCCGGCGGCCACCAGCAGCCGGGAGGCGTGCTCCGCGAAGGAGTTGGAACCGCACACATAGGCCTCCCAGCCACCGGGAGGCTGTTCGGCCAGGAGCGGCGCCACATGTGCGGCGGCCATACGTCCCACGGGCACACCCGCCGGGGCGCTCCGGGTGAACACCGCGGTGGTCTCCGCGCCGTACTCGCGTGCGTAGATCAGGTCCTCGGGGCCGCGCGCCGACACCAGCAGTCGCATCGGGAGGGTCAGGCCGCGGGCGCGGTGGTGCCGCACCATCGACATCAGGGGGACCACGCCCGATCCCGCCCCCAGCAGCAGCGCGGGCCGGTCGCCCGGCCAGGCGAAGAAGCCGCTGAGCGGGCCGCGCATCTCGATCCGGTCGCCCGGGCGGGCCACCGTGTGGAACCAGCCCGAGACCTCGCCGTCCGACACGTGGTCCAAGGTCAGCTCGATGTGCCCGGAGTCGTCCGGCGCCGAGGCGATCGAGTAGTGGCGCTGTGCCGTGTAACCGTCCCCGGCGGTCAGCCGCACCATCAGGTGCTGGCCGGGCACATGCCCCGGCCAGCCCGGTACCGCGAACCGGAAGGTCGACGCGCGGGGCGTCTCGTGGCGGATCTCCGTGAGGGTGGCCGTCCGCCACACCGACGAGGTCTGCTCGCTCACCCCGATGCGCCCGGGCACCGCGAACCGCGTCGCCGGGGTCCGAGGCCCGGTCGCTGCCGGAGTGATCCGCTGTGTCAGTTGTTCAGTCACCGGAGTACCGCTGCTCCTCCCACGGGTTGCCCCGCGCGTGGTAGCCGTTGCCCTCCCAGAAGCCCGGCTCGTCGTGGTCCAGCAGCCGCAGCCCGGCGATCCACTTGGCACTCTTCCAGAAGTACAGGTGCGGCACGATCAGCCGTGCCGGTCCGCCGTGCTCGGCGGGCAGCGGCTCACCGCCGTACTCCCAGGCGATCCAGGCGCGCCCGTCGGTCACGTCGGCGAGGGGGAGGTTCGTGGTGTACCCGGTGTGCGCGTACGCCACCACGTGCGTGGCCGACGGCAGGGGCCGCACCCGCTCCAGGAACGCGTCCAGCGAGACACCGCCGAACCGCACCCCGAACTTCGACCAGCTCGTCACGCAGTGGATGTCACCCTCGTACGCCGACGCGGGCAGCGCGTGGGCCTGCTCCCAGTCCCAGGTGCGGGGCTCGGCGACCAGGCCGTCGATCCGGAAGGTCCAGTCCTCGGGGGCCAGGTCGGGGGTGACCTCGGCGGACAGGACGGGCCACTCGTCCCCCGCGTCGTACTGGCCGGGCGGCAGCCCGGGGTTGTGCACGCGAGGACGGCCGGTGAAGCCTCGGGTGATGTTCACGTGATCGGCGTTTCCGTTGCGACTGGTGCTCAGTGTTTCCGCTGACCAACGGTACGCGGTGTCCGTGCCCCGCACGGCACGGGGCGGTGCGCCCCGCGGGGCGCACCGCCGGGCGCTCGTCGTCCGGTGCCGGGGTCAGTCCTCCCGTGCCGCGCGGCCCGGACGGGCGACCGGCTCGGCCGTCCCCAGGCCGGACCGGGCGTTGTAGCGCACGAGGTACCCGGCGAACCGGCGCAGATCTTCCTCCGGCCAGTCCGCCAGCCGTTCCCCGAAGGCCGCGCGCCGGCGCTCGGTCACATCGGCCAGGATGCTCCGGCCGGCCGCCGTCAGCCGCACCACCTGCACGCGGTGGTCGGCGGGGTCCGGGCGCCGCTCCACCAGACCGGACCGCTCCAGGGCGGTCACCTGGCGGCTCACCGTCGACTTGTCCAGCGCGTAGTAGGCGGCGAGATCGGTGGCCCGGCAGCCGCCGCTCGTCTCCAGATGCCCCAGCAGCGTGTACGACACCAGCGACAGCTCGGGGTGCATGCGCCCGGCCGAGGCGCGGGCCCGGCGGGCGAACACCGTCATCTCCCGCTGGATGGTCTCCACGGCGTCCCGCGCGTCCCCTGACTTTTCCGCCTCGTCCGCGTCCACCACGCACCTCCCCTCCACCCTGCCCGAAACGGTCCTGAAGGCACCGTACCGCCGTGGAGATCGTCGGGTAGGGTGGCCTCCGGCCGCGGACCGACCCGGCCGGGAGTCGAGGAGGTGAGACCCATTACCGCTTGTCAGGTCGGGTGCTCTCACCTCGGAACGACACGGTCCGCCCGTAACGGGTGACCGGGAGAGCGCCCTTCGGCTCCCGAAAGGCCAGGCTCTTGCCGCACCGTTCCTCCCCTTCCTCCCTCTCCTCGCCCCGTGACGCGGTGGCCGCCACGCTGCGCGCGGCGGGCTGCGTGTTCGCCGAGGACGAGGCCGAGCTGATCTTCGCCGCCGCCGAGGGCGATCCGTCCTCCGTCGACGCCATGGTCGCGCGCCGCGCCGCCGGACTGCCCCTCGAACTCGTCGTCGGCTGGGCCGAGTTCGGCGGGCGCCGGATCTCCGTTGAGCCAGGCGTCTTCGTGCCGCGCCGCCGCACCGAGTTCCTCGTCGAGCAGGCGCTCGCGCAGGCACCGGGCGCGTCCGTCCTGGTCGACCTGTGCTGCGGGTCCGGCGCCGTCGGCGCCGCGCTGGCGGCCGCGCGCGACGGCGCCGAGCTGCACGCCGCCGACATCGACCCCGTCGCCGTGCGCTGCGCCCGCCGCAACGTCGCGGGCCTCGGCGGGCAGGTCCACCAGGGCGACCTGTTCGACGCGCTCCCCGAGCGGCTGCGGGGCCGCGTCGGCATCCTCGCCGCGAACGTGCCGTACGTCCCGAGCGACGAGATCGCCCTGCTGCCGGCGGAGGCCCGCGACCACGAACCGCGCGTCGCCCTCGACGGCGGCGCGGACGGTCTCGACGTGCTGCGCCGGGTCGCCGCTGACGCCCCGGCATGGCTGGCCCCCGGCGGCTGCCTCCTGATCGAGACCAGCAGCCACCAGGCCCGGTCCGCCGTCGCCGCCTTCACCCGGGCCGGCCTGCACACCCGCCTCACCACCTGCGAGGAACGCCACGCCCACGTGGTGACCGGCGTCCGCCGGTGACGCCGTGCACGGGGCGGCCCGTCGCGGCCGGCTGCGACGCCCCGCGCGGCCCCCGGAGTGCGTCGCCTGCGCCTGGTCCGCCGCGAGGGGGAGGTGCTCGAGCGCCTATGTCCCCGGTGCCGTCACCCGGGCGATCAGGAGGGCGACGTCGTCGAAGTTGTCCGGTTCGTGGAGGGTGCGCAGGAGTATTTCGCAGACCTCGTCCAGGGAGTGGCCGGGCTGCTGGTCCAGCAGCGAGAGCAGCCGGTCCAGGCGTTCGTCCAGCGGGTCGCGGCGCGTCTCGACCAGGCCGTCGGTGTAGAACACCAGCCGGTCGCCCGGCTCCAGGTCGACCGTGGTCGTGGAGAAGGCGACCCCGCCCACGCCGAGCGGCACCCCCGTGGGCAGGTCGAGCAGCTCGGGGGCGTGCCCGGCGCGGATCCGGGCCGGGGGCAGGTGCCCCGCGTTGGCGATGACGCAGCGCCGCTCGTTCGGGTCGTGGACGGCGTAGACACAGGTGGCGATCGCCTCGTCCAGCTCGACGGTGATCCGGTTCAGGTGTTCCAGAAGCACGGCCGGGTCGAGCCCCAGGGAGGCCAGCGTGTGGGTCGCCGTGCGCAGCCGTCCCATGGTGGCCGCGGCGGGGATGCCGCTGCCCATGACGTCGCCCACGACCAGGGCCGTGCGGTCGCGGTCCAGCGGGATCACGTCGAACCAGTCGCCGCCCACCTCGCTGGTGGCGCCCGCCGGCTGGTAGCGGGAGGCGACCTCCAGGCCGCCCGTCACGGACGGATGGCTGGGCAGCAGGCTGCGCTGGAGCGTGAGCGCGGTGTCCCGGGCGTTCTGGTACCAGCGGGCGTTGTCGATCTGTACGGCCGCGCGCGAGGCCAGCTCCCTCGCGAGCAGCAGATCGTCCTCGTGGAACGGATGGGGAGTCCGCGTGCGGATGAGGTCCAGCGCGCCCAGCACCTCCCCGCGGGCGATCAGCGGCACGGCCAGGTACGAGTGGACACCCGCCCGGGCCAGCACCTCGGCCGACTCGGGGGAGCGGGCGATGCGGAGCAGGTCCTCGTCCTTCACCTGCGGCACCATCACCGGCAGGCCCGTGCGGACGCACTCGGTGATCAGCCGGTCCGGCGCGTACCGGGCCACCTGCCCCGGCGGATCGGCCGCCGGCAGCACGTCGGACGCGTCGACCCAGCGCACGGCCAGCGCCCGCATCAGCGCCGGCTCGGCCGGGCCGATGACGCTGCGCCGGCCCTGTACGACCGCGTCCAGGAGGTCCACCGCGGCCGCGTCGGCCAGTTCCGGCACGGCCACGTCGGCGAGCTCGCCGGCCGTGCGGTCCAGATCCAGCGTGGTGCCGATCCGGGCGGACGCGTCGGCGATCAGGGCGAGCCGGCGGCGCGCCGTCTCCGCCTCGGCGTTGGCCCGGTACTGCTCGGTGATGTCGACCACCGACACGGCGACGCCCAGCACGGTGCCGAGCGCGTTCTCCAGCCGGTACAGCGACACGGCCCAGGTGTGGTCCGCGTCCGGGTCGGCCGGGGTGCGGCCGGTGACCGACCGGTCGACCAGGGGCCGTCCGGTCCGCAGCACCTCCTCGGCGGCCTGCTCGATGGTGGCGGCGTCCATCAGCGGCAGCACCTCGCGTACGGTGCGGCCCCGGTGCTCGTCGGCGGACAGGCCGTTGATCTGCTCCAGCGCCGGGTTCACCGACACGTACCGCAGGCCGGAGTCGAGGACGGCCAGCCCGATGGGGGACTGGGCGACGATCCGGGTGGACAGCGCGACGTCCTGTTCCATCCGGCGCACCGTCGTCCGGTCGACCGCGAGACCGAGGGCGTACACGTCCCCCCGGTCGTCCAGCAGCCGCATGTTGCGGAACTCCACCAGCCGGGTGCCGCCGTCCTTGCGCCGGATCGGGAAGGCCCCGGCCCAGCTCCGCCCGGTGCGCATGACCTCCGCGAACAGCTTCCGTACGAGGTCGAGGTGCTCCTCGTGCACCATGATCCGGGCGGCGTACCTGCCCAGCGCCTCCTGCGCCGGGTACCCGAACAGCTCCTCCGCCTGGGGGCTCCACAGCACGATCCGCCCCTCGGAGTCCAGGACGACCGAGGCCACGCGCAGTACGTCGAGCAGACCGCTGGGACGTACCGGCCCGTCCCCGCCGGCCGGGAGTGATGCCGCTGCACTCATCCCACGCCCCGCCTTCGCCGAGTCCGCGGCACGCCGTCGCCGCGCCGCCATTCCCCTGTTGTACCGCGCGCGAGGGCGATTTCGCGCCGCTCCTGTCGTCCCGTTCCCGCTTCTCCCGCGATCCTGGGCGGTGTCCTCCCACCATCCTGGCCGGTGTCCGCGACCGCGCCACCGCGGGAGGGGCGCGCGGGTAGTGCTTCCCGGCGTCCGGTGCTTTGCTGAGGGAGGGGTGGGGGACGGCGACGTGACCACGAGAGGAGCGATCACGATGGTCAACGAGCCCACGCACCCGGAGTCCGTCTCGGTCGAGATCAGCGGATGCAGCAAGGACGACGCCCGGATCGTCTTCGACACGCTGTGCGCGTGCTTCTCGTCGGACCGGTGCTCCGACGACGTGCCCGAGGAACTGCACGAGACCCGGCCCACGGTCTGGCTCGGCACGTTCGACGTCGCCGACGCCCGCGAGGGGGAGGCCCGTCCCGCGCGGCTGTCCTCCTCGGTCGACGCCGACGTGCACGGCGGCTACTGGGCGATCGACCGGTTCCGCACCACCCTGGACGACCTGTTCCGGGTCAGCGAGCTGAGCAAGGTCTCGGGCGACCAGGAGCGCGAACTGCACGTCCGGCTCGAAAGCGGGTGACGCCGACCGGAACGCTGTGCCCTCCGTCACCTCGTTTATGCAACTAGTTGCATAAGCCGGTGCGCGTGCCCTACAACTACAGGCACCACACCGCGCACGGAGGGCCCGATGAGCCGTTACCCCCACCTGCTGACCCCCCTGGACCTGGGCTTCACCACCCTGCCCAACCGCGTTCTCATGGGTTCCATGCACGTCGGTCTCGAGGAGGCCGAGGGCGGTTTCTCCCGCATGGCCGAGTTCTACGCCGCGCGCGCCCGCGGGGGAGTGGGCCTCATCGTCACCGGCGGCATCGCCCCCAACGACGAGGGCCGCCCCTACGAGGGCGGCGCCAAGCTCACCACCGACGAGGAGGCCGAGCAGCACCGGGTGGTCACCGCGGCCGTCCACCGCGAGGGCGGCCGCATCGCCCTGCAGATCCTGCACTTCGGCCGCTACGCCTACCACCAGGACCTGGTCGCCCCCAGCCCCCTCCAGGCGCCCATCAGCCCCTTCCCACCGCGCGAGCTGACCGACGCCGAGGTCGAGCGGACCATCGACGACTACGTCCGCGCCGCCCGCCTCGCCCGCAAGGCCGGCTACGACGGCGTCGAGATCATGGGCTCCGAGGGCTACCTCATCAACGAGTTCATCGCCCGGCACACCAACCGGCGCACCGACCGCTGGGGCGGTTCCTACGAGAACCGCATGCGCTTCCCGGTCGAGATCGTCCGCCGGGTCCGCGAGGCGGTCGGCGACGACTTCATCCTCATCTACCGGCTCTCCATGCTGGACCTGGTGCCCGGCGGCTCCACCCTGGACGAGGTGATCACCCTCGCCCGGGCCGTCGAGTCGGCCGGCGCCACCATCATCAACACCGGCATCGGCTGGCACGAGGCCCGCATCCCCACCATCGCCACCTCCGTCCCGCGCGGCGCCTACACCTGGGTCACCAAGCGGCTGATGGGCGAGGTGAACGTCCCTCTGGTCACCACCAATCGCATCAACACCCCCGAACTCGCCGAGCGGCTGCTCGCCGAGGGCACCGCCGACATGGTGTCGATGGCCCGCCCGATGCTCGCCGACCCCGACTTCGTCGCCAAGGCCGCCGACGGCCGCGCCGACGCGATCAACACCTGCATCGGCTGCAACCAGGCCTGCCTCGACCACACCTTCAGCGGCCGGATCACCTCCTGCCTCGTCAACCCGCGCGCCTGCCACGAGACCGAGCTGGTGCTCTCCCCGACCCGCCGCCGCAAGCGCGTCGCCGTCGTCGGCGCCGGACCGGCCGGCCTCGCCTGCGCGGTCTCCGCCGCCGAACGCGGCCACGACGTCACCCTCTTCGACGCCGCCGGCGAAATAGGCGGGCAGCTCAACGTCGCCCGCAAGGTCCCCGGCAAGCAGGAGTTCGACGAGACCCTGCGCTACTTCCGCACCCGCCTCGGCGAGCTGGCCGTCGACGTGCGCCTGGACACGCGCGTCACCGCCGACGACGTCACCGGGTACGACGAGGTCGTCGTCGCCACCGGCGTCAGCCCCCGCCTCCCCGACATCCCCGGCGTCGACCACCCGAGCGTCCTCGGCTACCTCGACGTGCTGCGCGACGGCGCGCCCGTCGGCGACCGCGTCGCGATCCTCGGGGCGGGCGGCATCGGCTTCGACGTCGCCGAGTTCCTGACCGACGGCGGCGACAAGGCGCACGAGGACCCCGAGACGTACTTCCGCCAGTGGGGCGTCGACCTCGACTACCGCGCGCCCGGCGGCCTCGCCGCCCCCGAGCGGCCCGCCCCGCCCCGCACCGTCCATCTGCTCCAGCGCAAGACGTCCAAGGTCGGCGCCGGGCTCGGCAAGACCACCGGCTGGATCCACCGCACCGAACTGCGCCACCGCGGCGTCACCATGGTCCCCGGGGTGCGCTACGACCGGATCGACGACGCCGGACTGCACGTCACCGTCGGCGACGAGAGCACCGTCCTCGAGGTCGACACCATCGTGCTGTGCACCGGCCAGGAGCCGCGCCGGGACCTCTACGAGGAACTGGTCGCGGCGGGCAGCCCCGTCCACCTCATCGGCGGCGCCGACGTGGCCGCCGAGCTGGACGCCAAGCGGGCCATCAAGCAGGGCACCGAGCTGGCGGCGGCGCTCTAGGACCGATCACAGCCGTCCCTAGGATGAGCGCATGTCACTCCCGCACGCGATCCTCACCGCCCTGCTCGAGAAGCCGTCGTCGGGGCTGGAGCTGACCCGCCGCTTCGACCGGTCGATCGGCTACTTCTGGTCCGCGACGCATCAGCAGATCTACCGCGAGCTGGGGAAGCTGGAGGGCGAGGGCCTGATCAGGGCCCTGCCCTCCGAACAGCCCGCGCGCGGGCAGAAGAAGGCGTACGAGGTGCTGCCGGCGGGGCGGGAGGAACTGGCCCGCTGGACCGCCGTGTCCCAGGAACCCAAACCGCAGCGCGACGCCCTGCTGCTGCGGCTGAGGGCCGCGGCCGTGGTCGGGACGGAGGGACTTGAGGCGGACCTGCGCCGCCACCGGGAGCTGCACGCCGGGCAGTTGGAGACCTACCGGGAGATCGAGCGGCGGGATTTCCCTCCGGGCCGTGACGAGCCGGAGGACCGGCTGCGCCACCTGGTGCTGCGCGCCGGCATCGACCTGGAGACCTTCTGGACGCAGTGGCTCGATCACGCGCTGGCGGAGTTCGCCGAGCTTCCGGACATGCCGGAGCGGCAGGAATGACACCTGCGTGCGGGTGCGGGTGCGGGTGCGGGCGCGTGGGGCTGGGCGCGCGGTTGCCCGGCGTTCAGAGGTGGCGGACGCCACCCCTGCGACGTCGGCCTCGAGCCGGGAGGGCGCCGCAAGGTCACCGGGCTGCGGCGCGAGGAACTCGCCCTGCTGGCCGGTCTGAGCACCGACTACTACCAGCGGATGGAGCAGGGCAGGGACGTCCGGCCCTCCGACGACGTGCTGGACGCGCTCGCGACCGCGCTCGGCCTCGACCACGAGGAGCGCCGCCACCTGTTCACGCTCGCGCACGCCGTGCGGCGGCCCTCGCGCGCCCCGGTGGACCGTGGGCCGGAGGTGGTGCCGGACAGCACGCGGCGGCTGCTGCGGGTGATGAACACCCCGGCGGTCGTGCTCGGCAGGCACCTCGACCTGCTCGCCTGGAACGCGGCGGCCGAGGCGCTGCTCGGCGCTCCGGACGAGCTGCCGCCCGACCGCCTGAACATGCTTCTGCTGCTGTGCGACGACGAGTTGACCGGCGGGCGCGCCTGCCCCGACTGGGAGCGGCAGGCGCTGGACTACATCGGGATGATGCGCGCGGCGGTCGCGGCCGATCCGACGCATCCGCGCGCCACCGCGATTGTGGGTGAACTGAGCATTCGCAGCGCCGAGTTCCGGCGGCTCTGGGCCCGGCACGACGTCCGGGCCTCGGTGAGCGGCACCAAGACCTTCCGCAGCCCCGCGGTCGGTGACCTCACCCTGGAGTGGAACACCTATCCGCTGCCCGGCAGGCCCGGCCCGTTCCTGCTGGTGTTCACCGCGGAGCCGGACTCGGCCGACGCGGACCGGCTGCACCTGCTGGGATCGCTGCACGCGACCCGCGCCGCCCGCTCCGACCGGTCCTAGGGTCCCTCGGACGAGGCCCTGGGCGCAGGGACGACTCCCCGGACGGCGGCGCGTGGCTCCGCGACCCCGACGGTGTGCGGAGGCGGGGGAGGGGTCGACGCCGGCCGCCCGACCGGAGCGCGTCGGACGTGGTGGCGGCCGGCGCCGGGTCTACAGGTGGCGCGGGCGGCCGGCGCGCCGGCGCAGATACAGGACGGTGCCGACGATGCCCGTACCGACCAGCGCGCCGCCCGCCACCGCGGTGACCGTGCCGTAGTCCTTGGAGCCGCCGCCGAGGCCGCCCATCACACCGCGGGACGGTGAGGCCGTGGGGGAGGCCGACGGGCTGGGCGCGGGGGACACGACCACGGACTGGGTGCCCGCCGTGCTGCCGTTGGAGCACACGACGATCACCGTGTACGTGCCCGCGCTGACGTTGGACCAGGCCGCGGACTGCCCCGCGGACGTCCCCGACAGCGCCACCTGGCGGCCCTGCGAGAAGTTCGCCTGACCGCTGCTGAGCAGCGAGGCGGTGCCCCAGTGGCCGTTGATCTGGCTGCACGCGCCGGTGGTGACCGAGACCGTGTTCCCCGTGGTGCTCACGGAGATCCCGTCCGCGGCGGCCGGCCCGGCCGGCAGCAGGGCGAGCGCGGCGGCGGCTGCCACGGTCGGTCCGAGGCGGAGCAGAGACGTCGAGATGCTCATGTGGACTGCCTTCCGGCGGCACGGCCGGCGGTACATCCCTTGCGCCGCCGAGGTCGGGGAGCGCCCGTGCCACCACGACGCCAGCCAACGGGCAGCCCGGCCGGCGCGCACTCCGGCCGCATCCGGGCAGGTGACGGCGTCCTCCGGGCGGCGCAGCGCGGACGTTCCGCCGTGTCAGCCGACGGTGCCCGTCGTGACGGTCCGTTCGGCCGAGAAGGCGCCCCAGGTGCCGTCCGGCAGCATCGCCCTGATCCGCACCCGGTGGGTGACGCCCGCCCGGTCGCCCGCGTAGAAGCGGTACGTCGCCCGGTCGCGCGGTGCCTCACCGCCGTACACCAGCGAGGTGACGGCCCGTCCGTCCAGCCGCACCTCGTACTCGGTGACCGTCCCGTCGACGCGCGGCGGTACCCATGTGAGGACGATGTAGTGGGCCCCGCCGGAGCCGCGGACGGCGGCGCGGAAGCCGGTGGGCGCCGTGGCGGTCGCGTCGCCCGAGCCGTCGGCGGTGGTGAGGCGGACGGGAGCACCGGGCGGCGAGAGGTTGTCCGCCGCGTCCCGGGCGCGGACGGTGAACGCGTACCGGATGCCCGGCCGCAGCCCCGTCACCACGGCGGCCGTCTGGTTCCCGCCCACACTGTGGATCTTCGTGCCGCCCTGGTAGATGTCGTACGACACCACAGCGCGGTCGTCGGTCGCGGCGGTCCAGGACAGCTGGGCCGCCCGGCTGCCGGCCGCACGGCCCGTCAGTCCCGTCGCAGGGGTGGGCGGTGTGCGGTCGGTCCGGGCCGCCACCGGGGTGGTGGCCCGGACCTCGCGGCTGGGCGGGCCGAGCCGGCCGTCCGCGTCCCGGGCGCGGACCGTGAAGACGTAGGGGGTGGCGGGCCGGAGACGGGTGACGTCCACCATGTGTGTGGAACCGGTTACCTCCGCGACCTTGGTGGTGCCCCGATACACCTCGTAGCGGGTCACCGCGCTCGCGGCCTGGGCGACCCGGTTCCACATGACGTGGACGCTGGTGGCGCTGCCGGCCTGCGCGGTGACGCCCGTCGGCGCCCCCGGTGGCCGCTCGCCGCCCGTGTCGTCCGGGGCGCCCCAGCGGCAGGAGGCGGCTATCAGGACGACCGCGCAGAGCGCGAACAGGCGGCGCGATGACGCGGTTGGGGGAACGCCACGCACGACTCTGCCTCCAGGGGTGCGGTCGCGACCGGACCGGTCAATGGTCCGTACCAATATGGGCCTGCTGGCGCGCTCACTTCAAGAGGGCGGTGTGGGCCGGCCGCGTCCGGGTGTTTCGTATGCTGAAGGTGTGATGGGCCGAACCGCCCCCGTAGGCAGGGGTGTTGAGGCCCCGGGCGCGGACCGCTGTCGTCGCTGATCCCGCGCCGGTACGGGTGGCTGGACGGCCCGGGCCACATCGCGCCCGGGCCTCCGGCGCCCGCCGTGTCCGGCAGTGCGCGGGTGCTCCGTCCGGCCCCTTTCGGGGCAGTCACCCTCCTCGCAACGGGATGAAATGGGGCAAAGTGCCCTGGGTGTGCGTCCTTGTCCCCGACGAGAGGCTCTCCTGACCGTGTCCCGTGTCCAGACGCTCACCGTCGCCGTGGCGGGCGTGGCGCTGCTGGCTCCCTCGGCGTCCTCCGCCGCCGAGCCGGCACAGATCCGTCCCTCCCGCGCCGAAGCGCGACGCGTCGCCCCCGGCCCCGCGGCGGACCCGGCCCTGCCGACCGGCCGGCCGCACGTCGCCGTACCGCACCGGGGCCGCCCCGAGCCGGCCGGCCGGGACGCGAGCCGCGTGGGGCTGACCCAGGGGGCTGCGCACCCGGGCCCTGTGACCCCCGGCCCCGCGACGCCGGGCCCCGCGACGCCGGGCCCCGCGACGCCGGGCCCCGCGACGCCGGGCCCCGCGACTCCGGGCTCCGTGACGCCGGAGGGAGCTACGCCCGAGCCCGTGACTCCCGCACCCGCCCCGCCGGCACCCGCGACCCCGGACGGCGTGGTCCAGGGGCCTGTCACACCGGGCCCCGTGACCCCGGCGCCGGCCACGCCGGGTGTCGCCACCCAGAACCCCTCCGCCCCGGCCGCCCCGAGCCCCGCCAACCCCGAGCCCGTGACCCCCGGCCCCGTCACCGCCGCCGATCTGCTGGCCAAGGTGCGTGGTTGCAGCACCGTCTCCCAAGGCCGTTACCGCACGGACCGGGGGACCCCGGCGACCGTGCCGGTGTGCGGCACCCGCGAGGCGGTGTACTGGAAGGCCGACATGGACATCGACTGCGACGGCCGCCCGGGCCGCCGCTGCAACGCCCGCACCGACCCGAGTTTCTCCTCCTCCACCGCGTTCGCCCAGTCCGACGGCCGCGCGCTGAGCTCCGAGAAGCTGCCCTACGTCGTGGTCCCCGCACCCAGCGACCTGTGGGACTACCGCGACGACGGTGTACGCGGCGGCTCGGTGGCCGCCGTGGTCTACCGGGACAAGGTCAGCTACGCGGTCGTCGGGGACACCGGCCCCACCGACATCATCGGCGAGGCGTCCTACGCCGCGGCCAAGTCCCTCGGCATCGACCCCGACCCGCGTTCCGGCGGCACCCCCTCGGGGGTGACGTACATCGTGTTCAAGGACAGCCGGGTCACCCCGATCGAGGACCGCGAGGCCGCGGTCTCCCAAGGGGAGCGGCTCGCCCGGGAGTTCGTCGACGCCGCCGACTGACCCGCCGGGCGGGCGCCCTCACACCTTCCGGTAGTCGTACGCCTCCGAGGCCGCCGCAGCCACCGCGGCGAGGTCCGCGCCCGTGGAGGCGGTGACCACCGCGGCCACCGCGCCCTCCACGAACGGCGCGTCCACCAGCCGCGTGTTCTCGGGGAGTTCGTCGCCCTCGGCCAGCAGCGCCTTCACGGTGAGCACGGCACTGCCCAGGTCGGTCAGGACCGCGACGCCGGCACCCCGGTCCACGGACGCGGCCGCCGCGGCGATCAGGTCCGCGCTCGTACCGAGGTCACCGCTCTCGGTGCCGCCCGCCGGAGCGACCGGAACCGTCGCCCCGGCGCCCGCCAGGCCCTGCGCCAGCTCCGCCACCGAGGAGGCGACGGTCGCGCTGTGCGACACCAGGACGATGCCGACCCGCTGCTCGTCACTCACCGCCGCCCGCCTCCCCGTCCGGCCCGGCGTCGAGCAGCGCAGCGATCAGCAGCGCCGCCGACGTGGCACCGGGGTCCTGGTGCCCGATGCTGCGCTCGCCCAGATAACTCGCCCTGCCCTTGCGGGCCAGCAGCGGTGTCGTGGCCACGGCGCCCTCCCGCGCGGCGTCCCGCGCCGCGGCGAACGAGTCACCGAGCGCGTCCACCGCCGGCACCAGCGCGTCGATCATCGTCTTGTCACCCGGTGCGGCGCCACCCAGCTTCATCACGGCGTCCACCCCGGCCCGCAGCGCCTCGGCCAGCTGCCGCCGGTCCACCTCGGCGGCCTCGCCGAGCGTCTTCCCGGTACGACGCAGCAGCGTCCCGTACAGCGGACCGGACGCGCCGCCCACCGTCGACACCAGCAGACGCCCCGCCTGTGTCAGCACCGCGCCGGGCGTGGCGGGCGGTTCCTTGTCCAGCGCGTCGCGCACCGCCCGGAACCCGCGCTGAAGATTGCTGCCGTGATCGGCGTCCCCGATCGGCGAGTCGAGCGCGGTGAGCCGCTCCGCCTCGCGGTCCACGGATGCGGCGGTGGCCGTCATCCAACGTCGGAAGAAGTCGGCGTCCAGCACGGGACCTCCTTGCGTGTAGGTGACCCGGAGCCCTCACCCCGGAGTGGATCACATTCCCCAGCGCAGCCCGGGTGTACTCACCGGCGCGTCCCACAGGCGCAGCAGCTCCTCGTCCACCTGGCACAGGGTGACGGAGGCGCCCGCCATGTCGAGGGACGTGACGTAGTTGCCGACGAGGACCCGGGCGACCGGGACGCCGCGCTCGCCGAGCACCCGCTGCACCTCGGCGTTGAAGCCGTACAGCTCCAGCAGCGGTGTCGCACCCATGCCGTTGACCAGCACCAGGACCGGGTTGCGCGGGGTGAGGTCGTCCAGGATCGCGCCGACGGCGAACTCGGCGATCTCGCCGGACGTCATCATCGGACGCCGCTCCCGGCCCGGCTCGCCGTGGATGCCGATGCCCAGCTCCAGCTCGCCGGCCGGCAGGTCGAAGGTCGGTGAGCCCTTGGCCGGCGTGGTGACCGCGCTCAGTGCCACGCCGAAGCTGCGGGAGTTCTCGTTCACCTGCTTCGCGAGCGCCTCCACCCGCTCCAGCGGCTGCCCCTCCTCGGCCGCCGCGCCCGCGATCTTCTCCACGAACAGCGTCGCCCCGGTGCCCCGGCGGCCCGCCGTGAACAAGCTGTCGGTGACCGCCACGTCATCGTTGACCAGCACCTTCGCGACCTGGACGCCCTCGTCCTCGGCCAGTTCCGCCGCCATGTCGAAGTTCAGCACGTCGCCGGTGTAGTTCTTCACGATGAACAGCACCCCGGCCCCGCTGTCCACGGCCGCCGCCGCCCGCACCATCTGGTCGGGCACCGGGGAGGTGAACACCTCGCCGGGACAGGCCGCCGACAGCATGCCGGGTCCGACGAACCCGCCGTGCAGCGGCTCGTGCCCGGAGCCGCCGCCGGACACCAGGCCGACCTTCCCCGCCACCGGCGCGTCCTTGCGGGCCACCACACGGTTCTCCACGTCCACCGTCAGCTCGGGATGGGCAGCCGCCATACCGCGCAGCGCGTCCGCCACGACGGTCTCCGGAACGTTGATCAGCATCTTCATGGGTGCCTCCTGGGGAGCTTAGCAGGCGGCTTGTCGGCCTGCGTTCGTGCTGGTCAGAGTGATTATGGGTAGTTCTTGATCTTGGCGGTCCGTGGCGGTCGTGAGCAGGTTCTGGCGGTACTGATGCTGACTTAACGCTGACTTTGATGACGAGGCGTCAGCTTTCTGCGGCGGGTCGACTGCGTACCGGCAGGAGCCCTATAGGGGCAGTATCGACCTTGCGGCCGCGAAGGTCACGTGGAGAGGCCGGGAGTATCGGTCTGGCAGATGCGACCGACCAGTCACGCTGTTGTCCCGCCGGAATTCGTTCCCCACGCCGACGACGGCGATCCGCGCACGCGCGCCCATGCCTCCATGCTGCGCCTGCTCCGGACACGGTTCTCAAGGCCGAACGGCTCACTCGGAGGGATGGACCGCCCTGGTGCAGTGGGCGCCGCGCCGTCCGAGACGTGGCGGATGGATCCGTTGATCCTCCGCGAACACCTGGAGACCTTCGCACGATGAAGCACCGGCAGGCGGGGCTCGGGCGGATTGGGAAGCCACGCGGGCAGGTCCGTACCGTAGGAGCCGGTGCGGGTGATGGGACTTTCCCTGGTGCCCGGCGCAAACGGGTGGGTTCCCCCGCCTGGCTGAGCTTGAGCGAGCGCAGCGTCCTGCTGCAGTCCTGCACCTCTGCTGGCAGGTGCCGGTGTATCGCTGACGATGATCGACTATGCCTGGGCTGTGGTCCGTATAGGAGGACCTCGGCTTGACGGTCAAACGGGGTAAAGGGCACGGCGTCGCGTGTCAGCAGGCGCAAAACCCGCTGCGTTTGCGCTTTTGGGGTGAGGAATGACCAACGGGAGACGGTGTGGGGCCAGTGGCGCCCAATGGTCTGCGACCCGGCACGCGGCATCCGTGTAGCCGTGCTCGCTGATGTCCGTTGGGCTGTCCGACGGCTCGGCCTGACAGACACCACCTGCCGTCGGCTCTCCTTCTCATGAGGGTTCCCCTGCGCAGTTGGGAGAATGGTCGTCAGGCAGCGTGGTGGCCCCAACGGACGTGTCGGTCAGGGCCGCGAGGTACCGCTCGGCGTCGAGTGCGGCGGCACAGCCCGAGCCGGCCGCGGTGATGGCCTGGCGGTAGGTGTGGTCGACGACGTCGCCGGCGCCGAAGACGCCCGGGACGCTCGTGCGGGTCGAGGGTGGCTCGACCGTCAGGTAGCCCTCGGAGTCGAGGTTCAGCTGGCCCTTGAAGAGCTCGGTGCGCGGGTCGTGACCGATCGCGATGAACAGGCCGGTTGCGGTCAGCTCGCGTGTCTCTCCGGTCAGGGTGTCGCGCAGCGTTATGCCGGACAGCATGCCGTTCTCCTCGTGGAGCCCGGCGACTTCGCTGTCGAAGGCGAAGGAGATCTTGTCGTCGGAGAAGGCGCGGTTCTGCATGACCTGGGAGGCGCGCAGTGTGGAGCGACGATGTACGACGGTCACGGACCTGGCGAAGCGGGTGAGGAAGGTGGCCTCCTCCGTGGCGGTGTCGCCGCCGCCGACGACCACGATGTCGCGGTCGCGGAAGAAGAAGCCGTCGCAGGTGGCACACCAGGACACGCCCCGCCCGGACAGCTCGTCCTCCTTGGGCAGGCCGAGCTTGCGGTAGCCGGAGCCCGTGGCGACGATCACCGTCTTCGCGCGGTGAACGGTTCCGGCGGTGTCGGTGACGGTCTTGACGTCGCCGGTCAGGTCGACGGCGACGATGTTGTCGTCCACCATCTCGGCACCGAACTTCTCAGCCTGGGCCCGCATGTTCTCCATGAGTTCGGGGCCCTGGACGCCGCCCGGGAATCCGGGGAAGTTCTCGACCTCGGTCGTGGTCGTCAGCGAGCCACCGACGAAAATCGCGCCCCCGAAGACGAGAGGGCTGAGGCTGGCGCGTGCGGTGTAGAGCGCTGCGGTGTAGCCCGCAGGGCCCGAGCCGATGATGATGACGTCGCGGACGTCCGTGGTGGCATTCATGCCTGCGACTCCGGAGCGATCTCCTCGATCAGGCCCTCGACCAGTACCTTGATCTCGTCGCGGATCGGACGGACGGCCTCGACGCCCTGGCCGGCCGGGTCCTCCAACTGCCAGTCCAGGTACCGCTTGCCGGGAAAGACCGGGCACGTGTCGCCGCAGCCCATGGTGATGCAGACGTCCGACTCCCTGACCGCGTCCACGGTCAGCATCTTCGGCACCTCCGCGGAGATGTCGATGCCCACCTCGCGCATCGCCTCGACGGCGGCGGGGTTGACGTCGTCCCCCGGGGCGGAGCCGGCGGAACGGACCTCGACACGGTCCCCGGCCAGGCGGGTCAGCCATGCGGCGGCCATCTGGGACCTGCCGGCGTTGTGCACGCAGACGAACAGCACGGAGGGCTTGTCTGGCATCAGGGGGTCTCACTTGTCTCACGGCGACATCAGGCGCGAATGACTTCAGCGTCCGGTGGTGTCAGTCACCACTGATGTGAGAGTATCAGCGCATGATGACGTCAGTCGACACTGACCTGATCCGGGTTCTGGCGGACCCCCTCAGGCTGCAGATCGTGACCCTGCTCGCCCAAGAGACGCTGTGCACCACCCACCTCGTGGAGGAGACCGGCGCCCGGCAGACCAACCTCTCCAACCACCTGAGAGTGCTGCGCGAGGCCGGCGTGGTCGAGACGGAGCCCTGCGGCCGCTACATCTACTACAAGCTCCGCCCGGACGTCATCGCATCCCTCGCCGGTCAGTTCGCCGACCTGGCCGAGTCCGCCCGCAACGCCGCTGGCAACAAGAGGGCCTGCCCGTGACCCGCACCGAAGCCCTCGCGATCACCCAGAAGCCGTCGGTCGTCGCGAAGTTGTCCACGCTCGACCGGTTCCTCGCCGTGTGGATCCTCCTCGCCATGGCCGTCGGGCTCGGCCTGGGCCGAGCCGTTCCGGGCCTGAACGACACCCTCGCCAAGGTCGAGATCGGCGGCATCTCCCTCCCGATCGCCATCGGCCTCCTGATCATGATGTACCCGGTCCTGGCCAAGGTCCGCTACGACAAGCTCGACGCCGTCACGGGCGACCGCAGGCTCATGGCCTCGTCACTGGTGATCAACTGGATCGTCGGCCCGGCAGTGATGTTCGCCCTGGCGTGGATCTTCCTGCCGGACCTGCCCGAGTACCGCACCGGCCTGATCATCGTCGGCCTGGCCCGCTGCATCGCCATGGTCATCATCTGGAACGACCTCGCGTGCGGCGACCGCGAAGCGGCGGCGGTGCTCGTTGCGTTGAACTCGGTCTTCCAGGTGCTGGCGTTCGGCCTGCTGGGCTGGTTCTACCTTGACCTGCTGCCCGGCTGGCTCGGTCTGGGCGACGGTGAGCACCTGGACATCTCCATGTGGAAGATCGCCCTGAACGTCGTCGTCTTCCTCGGTGTCCCGCTGTTGGCCGGCTTCCTCACCCGCCGTTTCGGAGAGAAGAAGCTCGGTCGTGAGACGTATGAGTCCAGCTTCCTGCCGAAGATCGGCCCGTGGGCGCTGTACGGCCTGCTCTTTACGATCGTCGTCCTCTTCGCCCTGCAGGGCAGGACGATCACCTCGCAGCCGCTGGACGTGGCCCGCATCGCGCTGCCGCTGCTGGTGTACTTCGCCGTGATGTGGGCCGGCACCTTCCTCCTGGGCAAGGCGATCGGCCTCGCCTACGACCGCACGGCCACCCTCGCCTTCACGGCCGCCGGCAACAACTTCGAGCTGGCCATCGCGGTCGCCATCGCCACCTTCGGCGTGACCTCCGGCCAGGCACTCTCCGGCGTCGTGGGACCGCTCATCGAGGTCCCCGTCCTGATCGGCCTGGTCTACGTGTCCTTGGCCTGGCGCAACAGGTTCGCCCCGTCCGCCGTGACCACCGGGGGAAGGGACTTCTGATGCGCTGCCTCGTCTGCCGCGACAGGGGAACGACCAGCACGGCCATCGGCCTCCGCCGTAGCCGCAGGGGCGCCGTCCGCCGTGAGCACCCGCGCGTCGCGAACCGTCACACGTATGAGCGTCTTCTTCCCGGACGCCCCGACGAAGCCACAGCTCGCACCCTTCACGCGACAGGGCGGACGGCATGACGGAGCGCACCGACGTGGTGGTGATCGGTGGCGGCCAGGCAGGGCTCGCCGCCGGCTACCACCTGCGCCGCCAGGGCCTGGACTTCGTCGTCCTCGACGCCCAGGCCACCCCTGGCGGGGCCTGGCAGCACACCTGGAACTCGCTGCGCCTGTTCTCCCCGGCGGCCGTCTCCTCCCTCCCCGGCCGCCTCATGCCGACGCAGCCGGGGGAGGAGTACCCGGACGCCGGGCACGTGGTGGCGTACCTGAGCGACTACGAGAAGCGGTACGGCCTTCCCGTGCTGCGGCCGGTCCGGGTGCATGGCGTGCATGACGACGGAAGGCTCCTGAGGGTGGAGACCGACTCCGGCCCCTGGCAGGCACGCGCGGTGATCAGTGCGACCGGTACCTGGTGGCGCCCCTTCCTTCCCGCCGTCCCGGGCCGCGGGGACTTCGAAGGACGGCAACTGCACGCGGTTTCCTACCGCAAGCCACAGGACTTTGCGGGCCGCCGGGTGATCGTCGTCGGGGGCGGCAACTCGGGCGCGCAGATCGCCGCCGACCTCGCCCACGACACCGAGCTGACCTGGGTGACCCGGCGTCCGCCCCGCTTCCTTGCCGACGACATCGACGGCCGTGCCCTGTTCGACGCGGCCACCGCCCGCCGCCGCGCCCTCGACGAGGGCCGCACCGACACCGGAGGCGTCGCCTCACTGGGGGACATCGTCGCCGTACCGCCGGTGCGCGGGGCCAGGGACGCCGGGCGGCTCAAGGCGTCGCCCATCTTCGTACGCCTCGACCGCGACGGCGTCGTCTGGGCCGACGGTACGAAGGCGTTCACCGACGCGGTGATCTGGTGCACGGGCTTCCGGCCGGTCCTCTCGCACCTGTCGCCCCTCGGCCTGCGCGGCCCACGCGGCCACATCCCCACCCAGGGCACCCGCTCTGTGCAGGAGCCTCGGCTGCACCTCATCGGCTACGGAGACTGGACGGGCCCCGCCTCCGCCACGCTCATCGGCGTCGGACGACCGGCCCGCGACGCTGCCCGTGAGATCGCCGAGCTCCTTGCCGCCGGGGGGTGATCCGGGCGGGACGTCGGTCCCCTGTGCTGATTACCGGGCAGGTCATCGACACGGACAGTCCTGATGCGCGGCGGTCAGCCGCATGAAGTCCGGGGCGCCGGGTCCAGGATGGACCGAATCCGCTGCAGTCCCTCGTGGTTCACGGAGAACCAGGCCCAAGTGCCGCGCCGTTCGCGGTCCAGGAGCCCGGCTTCGGTCATGATCTTGAGGTGATGGCTGACAGTGGATTGCCGCAGCTCCAGGCTGTCGGCGAGGTCGCACACGCAGGCCTCGCCCTCAGGCGCCTGCTCCAGCAGCCGGAACAACTGCAACCGGGTGGGTTCGGCGATCGCCCTCAGCATCGCGGACAGCTGTTCGGCTTCGGAGCGCTCCAGAGGCTTGCAGCTCAGCCCCGGCCCGCACGAGCCACCTTCGAGGAAACCATCTTCCGACACTTGCAGATCTATGACAGCCACCCGTTGACCATATGCGCCGTGTGATCACTTTGACACGATCGAAAGTGGCCGCACCGTGCGTTCGACCTCCGCGCACCAGAGGTTGGGCGGCGGTTGGGGCCGGCATCGACGCAGTGGCGGACGGACTGAGCAGCCTGCAAGGGCATGTCGCGGACGGGAAGAAGCGGCCTCGAGGGTGACCTGCTCTTCTGGTCGGGGCTGTCAGATGGTGCCGTCGGTCGGTGTGGTGCGCCAGGCGATGAGTGCGGCAGCAGCGGAAGCCAGTGCGAGGACGGCGAACAGGTGGGGGTATCCGCCGAGGGGAACGGCCAGGGCGGTGCCGGCGAACGGGGCGAGTGCGGAGGCGGTCGTCGTGGGAGCGGCAAGGATGCCGGAGAGGCGGCCGTAGCGGTTGGCGCCCCACCGGTCGGTGATGGCGGTGGCCTGCAGCAGAGTCAGGTTGCCGCGGACGGTACCGGCGATGACGGCCAGGACTGCCAGCAGAAGGTAGGGGCCGGTGATGAATGCGAAGGCGGCGGTGGTCGCTCCTCCCAGGCCGATAAGGGCGGTGGCGCGCAAGGCGGGTGAGCTTCGGCGGGCCAAGGCGGCATACAGAGTACGACCGAGCGTCTGGCCCGCTCCGCCCAGCCCCAGAGCCCAGGCGGCCTGGGCAGGGGTATAGCCGCGGTTGAGCAGCAGGGGGACGAGGGTGATGACCACGGCGTACATCGCGAACGCCGAAAGCATCAGGGCGGTGGCCAGGAGCAGGAAGGGACGGCTGCGGGTGATGGCGCCCGTAGTGGCGGTGGCGCCGGCTGCGGCCGGGGGCGGGGCGGGAGGCCAGGGGCCGCGTAGGGCGAAGGCGTGCGCGGGTACGGTGACGGCGGCCAGGACGGCGGCGAGGATCAGATAGGTGTGCCGCCAGCTGAAGTGGCCGGCCAGTTGGGCGGTCAGGGGTGCGAAGACGGTGGAGGCGAGGCCGCCGGCGAGAGTGACGATGGTCAGGGCGCGTACGTGGTCGGGGGCCCACCAGCGCGTGAGTGCGGCGAAGGCAGGCTGGTAGAACGTGGAGGCCATGGCGAGACCGGCCAGTAGCCATCCGGCTGTGAACTGGGCCAGGTTGGGTGCGGTCGCGATGATGATCAGACTGGCTGTGCCGATGATGGAGCCGGTGGTCATGACCGTGCGCGGGCCGTGGGTGTCCAGGATGCGGCCGACGCGGATGCCGGCCAGGGCGGAGACGAGCAGAGCGGCGGAGAACGCGGCCGTGGTCATGGCCGCGCTCCAGCCGGTGGCGCTGGTTATCTGCGGGTTGAGGACGGGAAACGCGTAGTAGACGATGCCCCAGCTGGTGATTTGGGTCAGGCACAGGGCGGGCAGGGCTTTCCGCGGCCGCGTCGGTCTGTTGAACGCCGCGGTCGCGGAAGAGGCCGTGGAGAGGTCGCTCATGTGCCGTCAGCAGCAACCAGCCGCGTCGGACCACTGTTCGGGCCGGGTGGCGGCTGCAGGGCCGCAACAAGTGCTGCCGGCCTGCTTGGCGAGGGTGTCGGCGTCGGCCTTGACCGCGTACACCTCCCACGGCTCCTGGCCGGGGCCGCGCACCCAGACTTTGTCCTGCAGGGCGTAGCAGCAGGTGGTGTCCTTCTCCTCCGCGGTGGCCAGCCCCGCCTGGGCCAGCCGGGCGGCGGCCGTCTGGACGTCTTCGGTGGAGGCCACCTCGACGCCGAGGTGGTCCAGGCGTGTGTCCTCGCTGTCCGTTCCTTCGATGAGGACAAGCTTGAGTGAAGGCTCGGTGATCGCGAAGTTGGCATAGCCGTCACGAAGCTTGGCCGGTGCGGTGTCGAACAGCTTGCTGTAGAAGGCGATCGCGGCTTGCAGATCAGGTACTCGCAGGGCGAGCTGTACCCGGGACATGAGAGCTCCTTCTGCTGGTTGGTTGGTGCACGCGGCCGTGACGGCGTTGGGCAGGGGCGTTCAGGCGTTGCAACAACCGCCGGACGCGGTGACCGGGCTGGGGGAGAGGCGCAGCACCCACACCGTCTTCGTCGCCGTGCCGTCCTGGGACCGTGCCAACTCGGCCAGTGCGGCGAGGGCGGTGAACGCGGAGGCGCCCGAGCCGGTGACGGCGGTGCGCTTGCCCGCGTAACGGTCACGAACGGCCGGGTCCGTGAGGTCGGGGATGCGGTAGCTGATGCGGTCGGCTGCCGTCCGCTCGCCGAGGGCCGGCAGACCGCTGCCCCCGGCCGGAGAGGGCAGGTCCCAGGTGCCCGAGGCGTCGATCACACCGGCGGCGAGGATCCGTTCCTCGCGGCCGTCGGTGTGCTGGACGTGCACGATGAAGGGCTGGGTGTCGCGGTCGGCGTCCACGATGCGGTCGCGGCCGGCCTTCGAGACGCCGGTGACCCGGGCGCCGTAACGGACCCGGTCACCGAGAACGGCGGCGAGCGGCCGCAGGTAGTGCTCGATCCAGTCGCCGCCGCTCGGGTAGGTGTCGGCGTCGGGCTTGCTCCAGCCCGTCGGGGCGAGGAGCTTCTCGGCGGCCGGGTCGACGACTTCGCCCCAGGTGGAGAACAGGCGTACGTGCGCCCAGTCGTGCACGGCGGTGCCGGCGGTGTGGCCCGCTTCGAGAACGAGGGGGTTCAGGCCGCGGTCGGAGAGGTGGGCCGTGGCGGCCAGACCGATGGGGCCGGCACCGATGACGACCACGGGCGGAACAGAGGCGGTGGACATGATTGCGACGACTCCTCGGCTTCGACGTTTGTCGATACTGATCAGCATGCACCTGAGATCGATGTCCGTCAACATAGAAGTTCATCGAATCTGCGCCCGTTCGGGCGTAGGGGGTTCCGTTCACTGCTTGGCAAATGATTAGATGCCTGTCAACATAGAGGTATGTCTAATCTGGCTATGGGCTCCACCGACCTGCACGCCACCGCGTCATGGTGCTGCCAGCCGCTGGGCAAGGAAGAACTGTCCGCTGCGGACTCGGAGAAGATCGCCATGATCTTCAAGGCGCTGTCCGATCCCGTCCGGCTGCGGCTGTTCTCGAAGATCGCGGCTCAGCCGGCCGGTGAGGCCTGCGTCTGTGACATCCAGGACGTCGGAGTTTCCCAGCCCACGGTCAGCCACCACCTGCGCAAGCTGCGAGAAGCCGGGCTTCTTGAGTCCGAGCGCCGTGCCAGCTGGGTGTACTACCGCGTCGCGCCTGGAGTGTTGTCAGCCATGGCGGGCCTGCTGTCGCAGAGCACCTGAACAGTCGACGGCGGCCGTCCGCAGGCGGATGCTCCGGCCAGATACAGCGGCTCCCGGGCACGTGGACATGCCCACCGGTGACGGATCCCGGAAGGGACGCTGGGAGGGGAGACGCCATGTGTCAGAAAGAGGCCGACGCCTTCTGTGACGGCACGTGCTTGAAGCTGAGCGCAGCCGACATGCTCTGGTGGTCCAACGTGTTCAAAACCCTCGGGGACCCCGTTCGCCTGCAGCTGCTGATGCAGCTCGCGGAACGGGCCGGAGCCGAGGCCGCGGTGCATGAACTGGCGGACGTCGGGGTGTCCCCGGCGACCGTCAGCCACCACCTGAAACGGCTGCGCTGCATCGGTCTGATCGAGAGCAGACGTGAGGGCCGCCTCGTCTACTACAGACTGAGTGAGGGGGTGCGCGCTGCGCTGATGCAGATCCTGCATCAGCGCAGCCAAGTCGGCGCGTGACCAGCACTCCGGCTCCACCGATTTCGGACACCACGGTCCAGGGCCGGAGGCCGAGCGGGGGAGCCCGGTGGTGCGATGCTTTCCGAACGCCAGTGATCAGCCCACGGCGGCAGCCGCGGATGCCACCGCGGGCTGGTCCAGGTGAACCGTCGTATCGCACAGACGCTCCACCTGGGCCGGATCGTGGGAGACGAGCAGAACCGCTCGACGACCATGCAGGGCGGCGATGGACTGTTCGACCTTGTCCCTGCTGCGTTCGTCGAGTGCGCTGGTGGGCTCGTCGAGCAGCAGTGCTGCCGGCTCCAGAGCAAGGGCCCGGGCAAGGCAGAGCCGCTGGCGCTGCCCTGCGGACAGGTTCTGCGCGGGCGAATCGAGCCGGTCGGCAACCTCCTTCCACAACCCGGCCTCCTCCAGCGCCTGCTCCGCCCGCTCCCGCAGGACTTCCTGGGAGGCCTTCAGGACATGTCGGAGACCGAACAGGGCGTTGTCGAGGATGCTGCCGCCGAAGACGACCGGCGTCTGAGGCACGAGTACGATCTTGGCCCTCAGATCGGCCTCTCCCTTACCGGGCGTGATCGTCCGGTCGAGCACCCGCAGTTCCCCGTCACGACTCAGCCCGTTGGGCAGCAGCTCCACCAAGGCGCGCAAGACGGTGGACTTGCCCACCCCCGACGGTCCGCATAACCCGGTGGTGGACCCGTGTTCGAGGCTGAACGAGACGGGTCCGACCAGAGTTTTCTCGCGGCTGCGTACGCGGAGCTCGCGCACGCTGATTATGTTGTCCATCGCTCTCCCTCGAAGCGGTTGCGCAGCGCGACCGCCGCGCTGAGAAGTACTGCCGTGATCAAGACCAGCACCATCGCGCTTCCCCATGCCTGGGTGACGGCTTGGGGGTCACCCGAGTCCTGGGAAAGAGTGAAGATGTGGGTCGGCAAGGCCTGCACCGGCGCTTCGACGATGCCGCTCGGCACGGCGGGCGCGCCGAAGAAGACAGTCGCCGTGAACAGCAGCGGAGCGGTTTCGCCCGCAGCTCGGGCCAGGCCGAGGAGCAGGCCGGTGATCGTCGCCGGCCAGGTGTATGGAACGACGACGGAGCGGACGAACTGAGCGCGCGTCAGCCCCAGGGACAGGGCGCTCTCGGTGAGTTCCGGAGGGATGCTCCTGACGCGGGCGGAGGTGGTCAGAGCGATCACCGGCACCACGACGGGAACGAGCACGATCGCGCCTGCCAGCCAGGACCGGCCCCATCCCATCGTGGTGGACAGGATCACGAAACCAGCCAGACCCAGCAGGATGGTCGGAGCCCCTCCGAGAACGACAGTGAGCGTCTGCAGCACGCGTGCCGTGCGCTCAGAGGCGTGAATCCCGATCAGGACGCCCGCGCCGAAGCCCAGAGGCAGAGCCAGGATGGCCGTGGTGGCGATGAGCAGCAGGGTGCCGACGATCTGGTCACGCACCCCTCCTCCGGCCGCGCCCGTCGCCGACGTGAACCAGAAGGACGGATTGAATGCCGAGCTTCCCCGCGTCACCAGCAGAGCGAGCATGCCGACGAGGAGGATGCTGGGCAGCAGCAGGGCACCCATCCGCAACGCCATCACCAGCCGGTCCCGCTGCAGCCGCATCCGCGGCGTCCCCCGGTGCCGGAAGGGAGAGACACGCTCGGCCGCCGAGCCGCGGGCGCGACCTCGTGTGCCCCAAACAGTGGCGGCAGCCACCAGCGCCAGGAGGATGAGGCCGAGTCCGCACAGAGCGGCGAAGTAGGGACCGGATGTTCCGGCCAACACAGGTTCCGGGCCGGCCAGCTTCGTCGTCAGCGTCTGACCGGGATGGACCAGCGAGTCGAAGACCCCTCCGAAACTGGTGGGCAGCCTGCCGTCCGCCCGGCCCACGACCAAGAACACGGCGATGGCTTCGCCCAGTGCCCGGGCCAGACCGAGCAGAACAGCCGCTCGCATGGCCGGCCGTGCCAGCGGCAGTACCGCAGAACGGATCACTTCCCGCCGGGTGAGCCCGAGTGAGTAGGCGGCCTCGCGGACGCGGTCGGGCACTGCGGCGAGTGCGTCGACACTGACGGCCACGATAGTCGGAGTGATCATGACCGCGAGAACGATGCCGGCGGCCGCGAGACTGTCCCCGCCGGGCACGTCGGCGAACTGCGCGATGACGGGACGGACGACCATGATGCCGATGAGGCCGTAGACGATGGACGGTACGGCGGCGAGCAGTTCCACGCACATACGCAGTGGCCGGGCCAAACGGGGAGGCAGGTACTCCGACAGTGCCACGGCTGCTGCCCAGCTGATGGGCACGGCGATGACGAGGGCGAGAACCGACACCACCGCCGTGCCGTAGATCATTGCCAGGCCGCCGTACACGGAGTTGGCTGGGCTCCACGAGGCTTCGGACAGCAGCTCCAGCCAGTCCACGTGCCCGCTGGCGACGCCTGCGGTGAGATACCCGACGACAGTCAGGAGCAGAGCCGCCACGGCGAACGCCCCGGCATACACCCAGCCCCAGATCCACTTCGAGGGGCGTGGGCGGCTGCCGGTGCCGGGTGCGACGGGCGGCCGAGTCAGGGTCTTGGTGGCCATCGGCTACTTCCCGATGTGCTTGAGCGTCAGATAGCCGTGCTTGGTCATCAGCTTCTGGCCCTTGGCGGACAGGATGTAGTCGATGAACTTTTTGGCGGATCCCTCCGGTGCGCCGTCGGTGATCAAGTACAGAGGCCGGGCCATGGGGTACCTGCCGGACGCGATGTTCTCCGGGGAAGGCTCGATGCCGTCGAGTGTCACTGCGGCCAGCCCCTTGCGCCCTTCGATGAAGCTGGTGGACAGCGGTGCCACGGCGCCCGGGGTGGATTCCAGCTTGTTGCGGGTTTCGAGGTTGCCGCCGACGATGGCGTAATTGCCCGACTCCGGCGGCGGCGGGGCCTTCTCGTCCCCGTAGATGTACTTGTCCAGGACCTCTCGGGTTCCGCGTCCCGGCTCCTTGTCGTAGACGAAGACCGCCAGGTCCGGGCCGCCGACTTCCGACCAGTTGTTGATCTTTCCCTCGAACAGGTCACGAACCTGGTCGACGGTGAGGTTCTTCACCCCGGCGTCGGCGACTTCTTTGGTGACGATGACACCTACGGCGTCCGCACCGATCTGTGTGGTGACGAAATCGGTGTCCGGGTTCGCGGCCTTGTCCTCTTCGGCCAAGGGCTTCGAGCTCAATGCGATGTTGATCTGGCCCGCTGCAAGCTGAGATATGCCGCCGGCTGAACCTCCCTGAGTGGCCACGGTGATGTCGAGCCCGTCAACCTTGAGGGCCTCGGCCGCGTCGGCGGCCACCGGCGCTACGGTGGTCGACCCGCTGACCCGCAGGGCGCCGTCCTTTCCTGCTCCGCCGTCGGCGCAGCCTGCCAGGGACGTCACGGCCAGAGCCGAGATGACGAGGCATGCGCGGCGGCGATTCTTGCTGAACATTGTTGAAGCCCTTCCGACGTGCGTGACCGAATTTGGTGAAGCGAGGTGGAACGCGGCGTGCTGCGATGCCCCCTGGGCGGTCACCGGTGTAACGGAAGGGGAAGGGACGGCCGGGGAAGAGACACATCCCGGTCGGTCGTGCCTGCGGTCCTGAGAAGCGGATTGGCCAGGCAGGCTGAGGCAACGGCGACAGCCGGTGCCGAGGGAAGTGAAGATATGGACATGTCAGGTCCTTCGGGGTTGGCGGTGCCCTGAAAGAGACACGGGACGACACCCTCGTGGAAGGGCTGCCCGTGCAGGCTGCGGTAAATCTGGCGAGCGGTGCCGGCGGTTCACACCCGTCGGCACACGAACGCAGATGACCGGACGATGTGGCCCGGCATGCGGCGGTCTTTACGAGGCCGCGGTGAGCCAGACAGTGCCGGCCGCGTCCAGGTGGACGTACATGCCGTCGGCTGCGTGGCTGGTGTGCATGGAGCCGCTGAGGAAGTGCCAGGTGCAGTCGGCGCTTTCGGGCAGCAGGGCGTTGAGGTTGACCCGAGCCTTTGCCGGGGACGAGTTGTGCAGGCCCAGCACCACGCGCGAGCGGTCGGCGGGCTCGTGCAGCACCCCCTCGATGCTGCCGGCATCCAGCCTGCGGACGAGAGCGTCCTCGGTGAACGCGGCCGCGATGTGAGGCTCGTCCAGACAGTCGGACAGAGCGGGAGCTTGATGCCACAGTGCCTGGTCGGGTGCGAGGGAACTCACAGCAGGGGCCTTCCTGTCATTGCGGATCCGGGTTTGTACCCCAGCAGGTGCAGGACGGTGGGGGCCACATCGGCCAACGTGGCCCTCTTTGGCAGTACGGGTGCCGCTGTGTCGCTCCTGTTGGAGACGACCACCAGCGGGACCGGGTTGGTGGTGTGTCCGCCGTAGGGCCGCACGGTGCCGTCCGGTGCCTGCTTGGTCATGCGTTCGGCATTGCCGTGGTCGCCGACGGCGAGGACCCATCGGTGACTGTCCCGGGCCGCTCGCAGGATCTGCTCCACCGCGGCGTCGGTGGCCTCGCAGGCGGTGACGGTGGCGGCGAGGTTGCCGGTGTGTCCGACCACGTCGATGTTGGCCAGGTTGGCGATGACCAGAGCGACATCCGTACGGGCGGAGGCTTCGACCACGGCCGCGGTGACACGGTCAAGGTTCATCCGGGGACGCGCGACGTAGTCGGCCTTTGCGTCGCCGGTGATGCGCACGTGTTCCTCTTTGCCGTGTACCGTCGCGTCACGGCTGTTGATGTAGTACGTGACGTGCTCGAACTTCTCGGCCTCGGCGATGCGGACACTGCGCAGCCCCGCCGCGGCGAGCTCGTCGGCGAGACCGCCGGAGGCGTCCGCGCGCTCCACGAGAGCGGGTATGGCGGTGCTGGTGTCGTACTGGGCCAGGCTGACCATGTCCACCGAGCGGCCGGTGGCCGTCAGGTGCTCGCCGAGACGGTCGGCGAACTGCTGGATGCGGTCGCTGCGGAAGTTGAACCACACAACCGTGTCCCCGTCGGCGATCCTGGCGTCTCCCGCAGGCGTGAGCACGGTCGCGGGAACCCACTCGTCGCCCCGTTCACTCGAGCCGACCGCTGTGCGGGCACTGTCGGTGGGCGAGCCGTGCCCGTCGGCGACCAGGGCGACCGCCTGCTCGGTCAGATCGAGGTTGCCGGCCTTGTCCATCGCGTAGCCGCGGCCGATGACCGTGGCGATCCGTCCCGCCCCGGCCTGGGCGGTCAACTCGGCCACCCGCGCCAGGTAGGTCTCGCCGGTGTGGTCGGCGACGTCCCGACCGTCGGTGATCGCATGGATGAACACGCGCTGCACCTGCTGTGCGGCTGCGGCGGCCAGCAGCTCGCTCAAGTGCTCGACGTGTGCGTGAATCTGGCCGTCCGAGCACAGACCGATCAGGTGCAGCGCGCCCGCTGTCGCGGCAGTCTTCTCCAGCAGGGCGCCCAGCCGCGGATGCGCGCGCAGGACACCACTGTCGATGGCCTGCTGGACCAGGAGGCTGTCGTAGGGAAGGGGCCGTCCGGCTCCGATGACCATGTGGCCAATCTCGGAGTTACCGACCGTGCCGGGGAGCAGGCCGACCGCATCGCCGGAGGCCTCGGCCAGGGTGTTCGGGTGGTGGGCGACCAGGTCGTCCAGGACAGGAGTCCGGGCCAGCGTCAGGGCGTTGTCGTCGGCCGCGTCGGCGTGGCCCCAGCCGTCGAGGACCAGGAGGATGCCCGGGCCGGCGAGCACCGGTTCGGGTGTGCTCACTTGGTGCTCTCCAGCGTGGGGTGCAGGGTGTCGAGGGTTTGCCAGAAGGTGGGGAAGGACTTGGCGACGCAGCCGGGGTCCTTGATGACCACGCCGTCGGTGCGCAGGCCGCCGATGGCGAAGGTCATGGCGATGCGGTGGTCGTCGTAGGTGTCGATGACCGCGCCGTGCGGGGTGCCGCCGGTGATGTACATCGCGTCCGCGTGTTCCTCGACGCTGATGCCCATCTTGCGCAGCTCGGTGGTGACGGCGGCGATGCGGTCGCATTCCTTGACGCGCAGGGACGCGATGTTGGTGATGCGGGTGGTGCCCTCGGCGTAGGCGGCTGCGATCGCCAGGGAGGGCACGACGTCAGGCATGGCCTCCATGTCGATGTCGATGCCGCGCAGCGGTCCGCCGGTCAGGGTGATCGAGTCGTCGGTGACCTCGGTGCGGCAGCCCATCCGTTCCAGGGCCTGGACGAGGTGGACGTCTCCCTGGTGGGAGCCGGCGCCGATGCCCGGGATGACGACCCGTGACTGCAGGATGGCGGCGGCGGCCAGGAAGTAGGACATGCCGGAGGCGTCCGGCTCGACGGTCACCTGTCCGCCGCGGGCCTGCTGCCCGGCTGGGACGGTGAAGCGGCGGTATTCGTCCCGGTCGACGCTGACGCCCATCTCCTTGAGCGCGGCGAGCGTCATCTCCACGTACGGCTTGGAGATCAGCTCGTCGCTGATGGTGATCTCGGTGTCGGTCTGGGCGCGCAGCGCGTTGATGATGAGGCTGGAGGTGAACTGGCTGGACACGGCACCGCTGATGGACGTGGCGCCGCCCTTGAAGGAGCCGCCAATCACACGGATGGGCGGGCTGCCGTTGCCGCGTACGGCGGTGGCGTCCACGCCGAGTGCGGGCAGGGCCTTGAGCAGGTCTCCCATGGGGCGTTCCTGCATGCGGGCGTTGCCGGTGATGACCGTGGTGCCTTCGGCGTGCCCGGCCATGGAGATCAGGAACCGCAGTGGGGTGCCCGCACCGCCGACGAAGATCTCCTCGCTCGGGGCGTGCATCGCCTTGCCCGTGGGGGTGACGCGTATGCGGGCAGTGGCGTGGTCGACGTCGCAGGTGACGTGGCCGAACGATTCGATGGCGCGGGCGAGGTAGACCGTGTCGTCCGACAGCAGCGCGTTGTCGATGACGGTTTCCTGCCCGGACAGGGAGGCGATGGCCAGGTAGCGGTTGGTGTAGCTCTTGGAGCCCAGGACGCGGACGGTCTCGTCGAAACCGTCCAGTGTCCGGACGGTGAGGGACTCGGCCTTGAGGCGCGGGTCGGGCGTGGGGGACATGTGGTGCCTCCAGCGAAGGGCGACGGGTGGTGGATGCTTGCGGCAGGTGCGTGGTTCAGGCTTTGACGACCCGGCAGGCGAAGCACTTGAAGGCCTGCTGGCCGGAGAGGTTGTCGTAGAAGCGGTCGTCGGGGAGGGTGTTGGCCGCCTCGTAGCGTGGGTCGTCGAAGAGGTCGCCCAGTTTCTGGGCAGGGCCGAACGTGTTGGGGACGAACACGGTGTCCGTTCTGATCCCCTCCCACAGCAAAGCCGTGCCCGTCACCGATCCGCGGGGGCTTTCGACGCGGACGTCGTCGCGGTCGGCGATGCCCAGGCGGCGAGCGGTGTCGGGATGGATCTGGATGAAGCGGATGCCATTGAGCTGCTTGCCCGTCGGTGTCCAGTGGGTGACTTCGGCGAAGTGGACGACGCTGGGCCGGCCGGTCATGCCCATCAGCGGGAAGTCGCGGTGCACCGCGTCGCTGCCGGGCACCCCCAGTCGTACCGGATGGGTGACGGCTTGAGGGTTGATGGGGTTGGGGACGAACTTCCTGCTGTAGGCGAGGGTCGGGTTCTTCCCGGTGACCTCGGGGTGCGTGTAGAAGATCGGCAGGGCGCTGTGGCCGGTGACGGCCAGCTTCTTCTCCAGCTCCGAGGTGGTGATCTCCACCTTGCCGCTGGAGGTGAGGAAGCGTTTGCCCCGGTGGGCGGGGTTCAGCGACTCGGCGGCCTGGTACCAGCTGGGGTGGTCCAGGTAGAGGGTGCTCACGCCGGGGTGGTCGGTGGTGGGGCACGGCCAGCGCAGCGGCTCGGTCCGCTTGCGCATCCGCGTGCGGGTCATGCCGCCCATGCCGGGGGTGTGGGTGACGAAGTCGTCCCACAGGTTCTTGTAGTCCATCCACCGCTCGGGGAACGCCTCACGCCATTCGGTGCCGGGTCGGCGGGTGTCCAGCTCCGCCAGGGCGTGTGCCAGGCCGATCCAGATCTCCCAGTCCGGCCGGGACTCGGCGACCCGGTCGACGACCTGGTCCTGCCAGCGGATGGCCCGGTCGTCGCGGCGCATGTAGACGCCTTCCATCTCCAGCCCGCTGCAGACCGGCAGGATGATGTCGGCGTAGTACGCGGCCTCTTCCATGAAAAGGCCGGTGTAGACGTAGAAGTCGAGCTGCTCGAAGGCCTTCTTGACCTTGGTCGTGTTCGCGGAGGACACCAGCGGGTTGCCCTGGGTCATCACCGCGCGCAGCCGGTAGGGGTTGTTCGTCAGGATGGACTCGGCGAAGTAGTCCGGACCGACCGGCAGGGCTTCGCGCCGCTCGGGCACCTCGGCCTTCAGCGGCGGCAGGTGGAGGTCGCCGGGCCAGGTGTTGTGCATGAAGTTGCAGCCGCCGCCCGGCTGCCCGATGTTGCCGGTGACCGCGGACAGGAAGGTGGCGACCCGGTAGGTGTCGAACGCGCCGAGCTGGTGGGAGATCCCGGCGTTGCAGAAGATCGCCGCCGGCTTCGCCGTCGCGTACTCCACGGCCATCTCGGTGATGACGTCTGCCTTGAGACCAGTGACCTTCGCCGCCCATGCGGGGGTGTACTGGTGCTTGGCCAGATGGGCACGCAGCTCGTCGAAGCCGACCACCCAGCGCTTGACGAAGGCCTTGTCGTACAGCCCCTCCTCCACGATGTGGTGGAGCATGGCCAGGAGCAGCGCGAGGTCGGTGTGCGGCTTGGGCGCCACCCACCGGTCGGCGACGGCTCCGGTGGGAGTCAGACGCGGGTCGACGACGGTCAGGGTGGCCTTGGTCTTCTCCCGGCCGCGCAGCAGGTAGTCGAAGGTCACCGGGTGGGTCTCGGCCTGGTTGGTGCCCAGGAACAGGTAGTGGCGGGCTGAGCCGAGGTCGTCCTTGCCCGTCGACCCGTCGGTGCCGTACCCGTTGGTGAAGTTGCCCAGACCGAAGGTCGTCGCCAGGGCGTTGCCGCCGGCGTCGTTGCAGACCGGGCCGACGTCGGTGTTGTTGGGGCTGCCCAGCATCGTGAACAGGCGGGCCACGAGCGATCCGGTGCCACGGGGCAGGCGGCCGGTGGTGCGGTTGGCGATGGTGTGCGCCTGTCCGGCATCGCGCAGTGCCAGGAACTTCGTCGCGATGGTGCGCAGGGCCTCTTCCCAGCTCACGGCCTCGAACTTGGAGTGGGGCGAGCCCTTGGCGCCGGAGACGCGACGCAGCGGGCGGGTCAGACGCTCGGCGTTGTAGACGAGCTGAGGCATCAGCTCGGCCTTGACGCACAGCTGTCCCTGCTGGACGGGGTCGCGGTCCTCGCCGCGCACGGCCAGTACCCGGCCCGCTTTGAGATCGACGTTGAGTCGGCAGTTGGAGTTGCAGAACTGGCAGGCTGTGGCGACGGTCTTGTCAGGGGTCAGGGCAGCGGACCGGTCGGTGAAGTCCGTGCCTGTCCGACCGCCGGGTCCGGGTGTCCCGCTCGTTGCGCCGGGTTCCGCGGCGGCGTGTGCGGAGACCAGCGGAAGCAGGACCGGCGTTCCGAGGCCGGCGCCGCCGATGACGCTGCCGCGGACGAAGCCGCGTCGGGACAGGCCGTGCTGATCGTGCTTCATGGAGACGTGGGGATCCTTCCGCCTGGTGTGGGGAACGAGGCGGGCATGGCGGTGCCCGGGCCGTGCGGGTCGCCGCACGGCCTTGTGACAAGCAGATGCGTTGTGGTGGTCAGTGCGTGGGTGTCGGCAGAGCGCCGGCGGCGGCCTTGGTGCGTACGGCGGCCAGGAACGCCTTGAGGATCTTGTGTTCGGCTCCCGGCGCGGACGACAGTTCGGGCTGGAAGAGACTGCCCATGAAGAACGGATGGCCGGTGATCTCCAGTGCGCGCGGTGCGCCGTCGCTGTCCCAGGCGCTGAGCTGCAGCGAGCCCTGATTGGCGGCGTTCATGAAGGTGTCGGTCAGCCCGTAGTCGCAGTGGAAGATCTCCTCGACCTCGGTCGTGCCGTAGATGGTGGCGAGCCGGGAGTCCTCCTTGACCTTCAAAGGAGCCTTCTCTCCGCGGAAGGAGCACTTCAGCGGTGTCACGAGAGGCATCAGCTTCTCGGGGTCCTCATCGACGCCGTCTGCCTCCGGCAGGTGCAGCACGTTCTGGGCGTGCTCGATCAGGGCGCTGAAGAAGCCGCCGCAGGTGCCCAGGAACGGCAGCTGGTTCTCCCTGGCGTGACGTACGGCGATGTGCACGCCCTTCTGGTTGAAGTACGGCGCTCCCGGCACCACCCATATGCCGTCGAAGCCGTCCAGGCGAGAGGCGTCGTGTATCTCGGTGGTCGGTATCCACTCGGTGGTCAGGTCCCACTGCTCACGCATCGCGTCGATCTTCGGGTGGGACGGCTCGTCGTGATTGCCGCGGTCTCCCACCAGGGCAAGGCGTGGCTGAGCGAAGACTGACATCGTTTTCCCCTTCAACTGTTTCAGGAAGGTGTGGAACTGTCATCGCCAGTGACGGTCCCAGCCTTGTGGGCGCGGCAGAGCGCGTGCCGAGCGCTCCGCCTGCGCGGAAGTGGTGCTGCCTGAGGTGATGTCAGGACCGTGCCGCCACGCACGGATCCCGGGACAGAGAAAGTGAGGGGTGCTATCGCCGCTTCGGCGGAGGTGTGGCTGCGAGTCGCTGCCTACCGGATGTACGCATGTCTTCCAGCCCCCCGATGCACCCCGTGCGGGAGCCCTTCTGCAGGACCCCCGTGCTGCTTCTCGCTCAATCTATCGATGGCGGTCTAAGTATTCGAGGGTTTCTTCAGCGGACTGGAAATGATCGCGCCATCTCTGCACCGAGGTACCCGGCCACCTCGGGAGGGCGTGAGCAACGCATCCGACCTCAGCCTCACCAGCCACGTTGCCGCGAGCGGCGCCCCATCCGGCAAGGCTGCCCACGGGGTTCCGCTTGGCGGGTCATCGGGTTGCCGTGTGCGCCTTTGCGCACGCCAGCGCAGCAACTGGGCTGGACGGGGGGCGAGTTGTGAGGGTATCGGGGAGATGGCCGGAACCAGCGCACAAAGTCGGCCGTTATCAACAGTGATGACTGTTGATAACGGCCAATGCTGTTTAGTTTGGCCTGGCTGTGGTCGGCCTGCCCTTTCATTCCCCCGCAGGCAGGCCGACCCCGGCCGCCCTACGGGGCGCCGACCTGTTGCGTTCGAGGAGAAGCAAGTGAACCCCTCTGCCGGCCATCCCCGCCGATGGCAGATCCTGAACATCCTGTGCCTGAGCCTGGTGCTGATCGGCCTGGACACCCTCATCCTGAACCTGGCTCTGCCCAGCATCCAGAAGGACCTGGATGCCACCAGCAGCCAACTGCAGTGGATGGTCGACTCCTACGCCCTGGCCTTCGGCGGACTGCTGCTCATGGCCGGCGGCCTGTCGGACCGGTTCGGCCGCAAGAGGCTGCTCTCCGTCGGACTGGGCGCCTTCGCGCTGACCAGCCTCGGCGCCGCGTTCGCCTCCAACGCCGAAATGCTGATCACCTTCCGCGCCCTCATGGGTATCTCGGCCGCGCTGATGATGCCCGCCACCCTCGCCATCATCAAGGACGTCTTCCCCCGTGAGGAACAGGGCAAGGCGATCGGCATCTGGTCGGGCGCGGCCGCCGTCGGCGTGCCGCTCGGCCCGCTCGTCAGCGGCCTGCTGCTGGAGCACTTCTGGTGGGGCTCGATGTTCCTCATCAACGTGCCCCTGGCGGCCATCGCCCTGATCGGCGGAGCCAAGCTGATCCCCGAATCGAAGGCGGAAGGCCACCCCGGACTGGATCTCGTCGGCGCCCTTCTGTCGGTGGCCGGACTGGTCGCCATCGTCTACGGCCTGGTCGAGGCTCCGCACAACGGCTGGGGTGACGTCATCACCCTCGGCTCCCTCTTCCTCGGCGTAGTCCTGATGGTCGCCTTCGTCGTGTGGGAGCGGAAGACGGCCCATCCGATGCTCGACGTCGGCCTGTTCCTCAACGCCCGCTACGGCGGCGGTGCCCTGGCCATCGCCTGCACCTCCTTCGGTCTTTACAGCGGCCTGTACCTGCTCACCCAGTACCTGCAGTCGGTGCTCGAACTGGACCCGCTGGGCGCGGGCCTGCGCATGCTCGCCATCGGCACGATGATGGTGGGCGCCCCCTTGTCGGCGAAGCTGGTGGAACGCACGGGGCTGAAGGCCACCGTGGTGCTCGGTCTGCTGCTGTGCGCAGCGGGACTGGGCATCCTGGCCGGGCTCACCGTCGACGACGAGACACAGGCGCTCATCGGACTGGCCGTGTTCGGCCTCGGCATGGGCATCGCCCTGCCGGCCGCCGTCGACGCCATCCTGGTCGTCTCCGCCGCTCGCCAGGCGGGAGCCGGCTCCGCGGTGGCGGACGTGGGCATGCAGGTCGGCGGCGCGCTCGGTATCGCCATCAGCGGCAGCGTGATCGCCACGCTGTACCGCGACGACCTGCCCCAGGCCGCTCAGCTGCCCGGCGAGGCCGGGCAAGCGGTACACGAGTCCCTGGCAGGCGCGTCCGCGGTCGCCCAGCAGCTCGGTGGCGCCGCCGGCCAGCGTGTCCTGGAGGCCGCGCAGCAGTCGTTCGTCGGTGGATTCGCCACCACGCTGCTGATCGCCGTCGGCGTTGCCGCAGTCGGTGCCGTGGCGGCCGCGTTCATCCTGCCCCGCTCCCGTGTCACCGGAGACGACGGCACAGGACAGTCCGAAGTCGCCGCTCACAGCGACAGTGCCGACGCTCCTGCCACCACCTGAAGACCCGGGAGCGGACAGTGCATAGGATCGACTCCGCAACCCGGTCCGGCCCGCAGGACAGGACCAGGGTGCCCGGGCCGGACGGCCGGCCCGCGGGTGAGAGGGAGGTGGCGATGGCCCGGCCATCGAAGCTCAGGGTGGCGGTCAGCGATCCTGCCCAGTGGCTGAGTGAACGCGAACGGGCACAGATGCTGGCACCCAAGCTGCGGGCCCTGGCGGACGAGACCCGGCTGACACTGATCCTGCTGATCGCCCAGCGTCCCCGCACCGTCAAGGAACTGCAGCAGGCCACTGGCCTGAGCCAGACCCTGGTCAGCCATCACCTGGCCCCGCTGCGGGAGCAGAACCTCGTCGAGGCGATCCCCAAGGGCCGCAGCAATCAGTACGTGATGTGCTGCCAGACCTTGGCCGAGCCGCTGCGCATGTTCGCCAGTCTGGCCGCCATGGACCCCGAGACGGTGGCGGCCTGCCTCCAAACGGAGGCCGACCAGCCCTCTGCTGCCCAAGGGGCCTGACCGCTCACCCCGAAGGGGCTGGTGTTCCATGCTGAAGCGTGGAACACCAGCCCCTTCGGCATGAGGCGCGTTACTGCCGCAGGTTGCTCTGGAAGCGGTCCCGGATGTCCGGAGTGCTGAGTGCGTTGGTCGCACGCGGCGGGATCGCGCCCGTGCGGGGCAGCGTCTTGATGCAGATCAGGTGCGGGCCGGAAGCGGCCTGGGCCCGCACCATCGCGGCCCGCACCGCGTCTTCACGGTCACAGACGACCGCGCCGGCGTAGCCGGCGGCCATCGCCATGTCGGGGAACGAGGTGGTCGCCGACGTCGTCGCCTGCCCGCCCGTCGACTCGTGTACCCGGTTGTCGAGCACCACGTGGATCAGGTTGGCGGGTGCCTCACTGCCGATCATGGACAACGCGCCCAGATGCATCAGCAGCGCGCCGTCCCCGTCCAGGACCACCACGGTCCGCTCCGGATGCGTCAGCGCGACCCCGAGGCCGATCGAGGAGGCATGACCCATGGACCCCTGCATGTAGAAGGTTCCGGGTGCATCCGCCACGGCGAACGTGTCACGACCGGTGAAACCGGTGGTGGCGACGACAGCCGCCTGCGGTGCGGCCGCGGTGACGAGCCGGATGGCCTCCGCGGCCGGCAAGCCGTCGGTGTGAGGGTCGTTGGCCGCGGTGGCCTTGCCGATGGCGCCGCGCTCGACCAGCACGAACGGCGCCCGCTGCGCGGCCAGGTCCTTCTCCGCCCTCTCCAGGACCGTGGAGAACTCCTCCACTCCGTCCTGCGCGTACAAGGTGTGGTGCGGGGTGTCGACGCTGTCGAGGAGCCCGGGCGTCGCCGGCCCCATCACCGCGTGCTGGGGCTCGTCCGTGGCCGGGTCGGGCCAGCCGCGCAGACTGGTGAAGGTCAGGATCGGCAACTGGTAGGTCATCACCAGCGAGGTGAGCGGGTTGATGAGGTTGCCCAGCCCGGAGTTCTGCAGCATGACGTAGGCGCGCTGCCCACCCAGAGCGGCGCCGGCGGCCACCGCGAGTGCACTGCCCTCGTTCGGGGCGGGCACGTACCGGCCCGGCCGGGTGCTCAGGTGCGCGATCGGGCCGCCGAAGTGGGAGCAGGGAACGCCGCTGGCGAGGGTGAAGCCGCGGTCGGCCAGCAGGTCACAGAAGTCTTGTGCGGAGATCATGGACGGGGCAGCTCCGTTTCAGGGGTGGTGGACCGTACGGTGGCCGTCTCATGGGCTGCGGCCGGGGCGCTGCGGGCGCGGCGCCGCATCTTGATGCCCTCGACGATGATGGGGATGCCGGAGACGAGGACGATGCCGATGACGATGGCTTCGATGTTGTTGCGGACGAAGGCGATCTGGCCCAGGTAATAGCCGACCAGCGTCAGGCTGACCGACCACAGGACCGCGCCGATCACGTTGAACAGGAAGAACGTGCGGTACGCCATGCGTCCGACGCCGGCGGTGATGGGGATGAAGGTGCGGAAGACGGGGATGAAGCGGGCCATCACCAGGGCCTTAGGGCCGTGCTTGAGCATGAACTGCTGAGCCCGTTCGGCGTTTTCCTGCTTGAAGAACCGGGAGTTGGGACGGCGGAAGAGGGCGCCGCCCACTTTCCGGCCGAAGGCGTAGCCGAACTGGTCACCCAGGACGGCGGCCACGGCGATGGCGAGCATGACCACCCACAGGGGCTGGTGGAGGAACTGGTCGTTGGCCACGAGCAGCCCCGCTGTGAACAGCAGTGAGTCGCCGGGCAGGAAGAAGCAGACGATGAGGCCGGATTCGGCGAAGACGGTGGCCATGATGCCCAGCAGTCCGAAGCCGGATATGAGCGCTTCGGCGTCGAGCAGGGGTGATGCGGCGAGGTTTTGCACGGGTGTCCCCCTGGGTGATGGTGCGAGTGAGCGGACATGCCGTCTGCCGGCCCCGTTGCGGGGCCGGCAGACGGGCGCGGGTGATCAGACGGCGGCCCAGCTGGGCCGCTCGTCGATGCGTACGACGGCGCAGGTGATGGACACCCCGCCGCCGTGGGCGACGATCAGGACGTGGTCGCCGGGGCCGACCTGTCCGGTCTCCACCAGGTGTGTCAGACCCACGATCTGGTCGTTGACCGTCATGTGGCCGAGGTTGCGGCCGAAGTCGAGCAGGCCCTGCTCGGGGGAGAGTCCCATCGGGTCGAGGATGACCTTCAGGTAGCTCTCCTGGCCGGTGAAGACGTGGCAGACGCGGGTGACGTCGCCCGGTTCCAGGCCGGCCTCGGCCAGGGTGCGGAGCGCTATCTCCGTGCGCAGTTCGCCCTGGCGGCGTACGACCTCGGCGACGGTCTCCTCCAGTCCGCCGGCGGCGGCCAGACGCTCCTTGAAGTCCATGCCGCGGCCGACCGTCAGCGACGGCGGGAAGAGCGGCTCGGTCCCGCGGTACTGCTCCTCCACCTCGGCGGTGGAGCCGGTGTTGATGGACAGCAGGCTCGCGAAGCCCTCGGACTTCGACAGCAGGACCGCGCTGCCTCCGTCTCCGAGGACACCGTTCTGGATGCCGAAGGCCCACCGGTTGAAGTTGGGGGTGCCGACATTGTCGGCGCCGGTGAGCAGAGCGGCGTTGCGTTCGGGCACGGCCTTGAGGTAGCAGGCGGCCAGCTCCAGAGAGCCGATCAGGCCGCTGCAGGCCTGCCAGACACGGAAGGAGGGCACGTCGCGGTCGGTCAGGTGCCGCAGGATGTAATGCTGCGGCGACCAGCCCTCGGGCCCCTGCTCGTGGCCGCAGGCGTGGACGTGGACGTCGATGTCGTGCGGGTGCAGCCCGGAGCGGTCCATGGCCTGCCGGGCAGCGGCGATCGCCATGTCCGGAGCGGGCATGTCGCCGGCGACCGCGGCGCCGGTCCAGCCGTAGAACTCGTACTCGTCGGCGTCGTACAGGCCCAGCGCGACGGCTTTGCGGGCATCGACGATCTCGGGGATGTACGTGCCCAGTCCGGCGATGCGAATGTCGGTGGTCTTCATGAAGTCGGTCCTCGTCACTCGCTCGGTCGGGCCGAGGCGTCTGCGGAGTTCAGTTCGGCGGCCAGGGCCTGTGCGACGGTGGTGATGGTGCCGTCCTTGAGGAGCTGGACCATGGGCAGCTTGACCTGGTAGCGGCGTTCGATGCGGTTGCGCAGTTCGACGGCCATGAGGGAGTCCATGCCGAGCCGGTTGAGCGGCCGGTTGGTGTTGACCCGTTCCGGGCGCAGTCCCATCACCACGGCGACCTCCTGCTTGAGGAAGTCCAGCAGCTCACCGCCGGGCGCCGCCTGCACAGGGGCGGAAGTCTGCGGCGCGCCAGCAGAGGGGAGGGACGGTACGGCGGCAGGAACGGCTGCTTCGGAGGCCGGTGCGACCGATGCGGCGACCACTTCCGCGGGCGTGTCGCCCGTCGACGGCGGCACGGTGTCCGCCGGGCCGTCTGCGGAGTTCAGTTCGGCGGCCAGGGCCTGTGCGACGGTGGTGANGGTGCCGTCCTTGAGGAGCTGGACCATGGGCAGCTTGACCTGGTAGCGGCGNTCGATGCGGTTGCGCAGTTCGACGGCCATGAGGGAGTCCATGCCGAGCCGGTTGAGCGGCCGGTTGGTGTTGACCCGTTCCGGGCGCAGTCCCATCACCACGGCGACCTCCTGCTTGAGGAAGTCCAGCAGCTCACCGCCGGGCGCCGCCTGCGCGGAAACCGGGGCCTGCGGCGCGGGCCGGGTTGCGGCCACAGGTTCGGGGACGGTGGCAGGGGCGGCCGGCGCCGGAACCGGCGCGGGCGTGGCCGGGCGCGGCACGGCGGGCTCGGTGATCTGAGACGGAGCGACAGGTTCGACGCCCCGCTCCTTATGGGCCGGTGCATGCTGCCTGGTCCGGCCGCCGCCGATCAGGTGCTGCAGCAGCGGAGCTGTCGCGGCACCCGGGTAGGCGCGGGCCCAGGCGGGCCAGTCGGCCGGCAGCACCGCGGTGTGCACCCGGCCTTCGGTCAGGATCCTGCCCAGCAGCGTCAGTCCGTCGGCCGGGCTGAAGGAGCTCATGCCCTGCGGCAGCAGCGTGCGCTCTTCCTGCTGCTCCTTGCGGGCCACCATGCCGACGCTGTCCCAGAATCCCCAGTTGACGACGGTGGCAGGCAGTCCCTGGGCATGACGATGGTGTGCCAGCGCGTCAAGGAAGGCGTTGCCGGCCGCGTACCCGCCCAGCATGGGGGAGCTGAGCAGGGCGGAGCCGGAGGAGAACAGAACGAACGCCTCCACCGATTCCTCGCGCAGCAGCCGGTGCAGGTTCCACGCACCGGAGACCTTGGCCGCCAGCACTCGGTCCATCTCGGCGCCGCTCATGTCGCTCAGCGGGGTGTAATCGATGACCCCGGCCGCGTGGAAGACACCGCGAACCGGCGGCCGGCCCGCGCGGCGCCGGGACTCGAGCATGGCCCGCATGGCCTGGGTGTCGGCCACATCCACGGCCTGATACGTCACGTGCACGCCGCGCTCGCGCAGCTGCCTGAGCACGGCAACGGCGGCGGCCTGCGGGTGGTCCTCGTCCAGCGCCGCGTCATCTGCCAGCAGCGCGCTGCGGCCGGTGAGCAGCAGGTGCTGGGCTCCCTGGTCGGCCAGCCACAGTGCCAGCCGGCCACCGATGCCGCCCGCACCGCCGGTGATCAGGTAGGTGCCGTCGGCGTGCACCATCACAGCCCGGCCGCGCGGGCCGGTCGCTGCGGTGGGCGGCTGCCCGAACGACAATACGATCTTGCCGGTGTGGCGGGCCTGGGCCATCAGGCGGAAGGCTTCCGCGGCCTTCTCTGCCGGGTACACCGTGTGCGGCAGCGCCTCCAAAGCGCCCTTGTCGACCAGGGCGGCGGCGGCCCGCAGCACCCTTCCGGCACGTGCGGGAGCGTGCTGGATCATGTGCACGACGTCGATGGCGTGGAAGGACAGGTTGCGGGAGAAGGCGCCCAGCGGCAGCGAGTTGTTGTCGAGAATGTCGCGCTTGCTGAGCTCCAGGTAGTGCCCGTACGGGGCCATCAGCGACAGATTCGCTTCGATGGCTTCACCGGCCAGGGTGTTGCAGATGACGTCGAAGCCCTCCTCGCCGACGGCCGGTTTGAAGGTCTCGGCGAAGGCGAGGCTGCGGGAGTCGGCCACCCGCTCGACACCGAGCTCGGTCAGCAGCTCACGCTTGGCGTCACTGCCGGCGGTGGCGAAGACACGGGCTCCCTTCCAGCGAGCGACGTTCAGCGCGGCCCGGCCGGTGCCGCCGGTGGCTGTGTGGATGAGGATCTTCTGGCCGCTCTCCAGGCGGGCCATGTCGTTCAGCGCGTGGTAGGCGGTGAGGTAGGCGGCGGGCAGAGTCGCGGCCTCGGCCGCGGTCAGCCTGGCCGGCTTGGGCGCGGTGAGGCAGGCGCGGGTGACGACTTCGGAGGCCAGCGAGCCTTCGGCGAAGGCAATGACCTCATCGCCCACCGCGACGTCGGCGACGCCGCCGCCGATCTCACTGACCGTGCCGGCGCACTCCCAGCCCATGACCGGAGGCTTGTCGTCCTGCCCGGGGTACATGCCCAGGCTCAGCAGCACATCACGGTAGTTGACGCCGGCGTGGCTGACCTGGATACGGACCTCGTCAGCGGCGAGGGCACGCGAGGGGGTCTCGGTCAGCTGCAGGTCGTCGATGACGCCGGGCGAGGGCAGCGACAGGGCCTGCGGCACGCGGGTGGCGGCCGACGGGCGCAGACGGGCTGCCAGGCGCCTTCCGTCGCGCAGCGCCATCTGGTCCTCTGTGTCTGCGTGCTGCAGCAGCTCCGCCAAGGCGGAGACACTGGCCGCGGACCGGTCGAGGTCGACCATGCGCGGGGACAGCGCGGGGGTCTCGGCCGCCAGCGTGCGGCCCAGTCCCCACGACACGGCCTGAAGGGGGTGGCGTACCCGTTCCGCCTTACCGGTGGCCTGGGCGAGCTGGGTGACCAGCCACAGCGGCGGCTGGTCGAGCGGTTCCTTCTCCAGGGCCCGTGCCAGGTACAGGACGCTGTGCGCGGCCAGCAGCTGGGCGCGACGGATCTCGGTGGGCGTGGCGTCCAGGCCCACCTGGGCGTCCAGTGCCCACAGGTGGATGATGCCGCGGCAGGCGCCGTAGCGGGCGACATCGCCCAGGACCTCTCGGAAGTGTTCTTCCTGCGTGGGGTCGATGCGGTAGCGGTCGCCGCCTCCGGCAAGGCGGCCCGCGCCGGCGGTGACGGCCACCACGCGCTGCCCGCGGCCGGTCAGCTCCCGCACCAGGGCTCGCCCGGTCGAGCCGCTGTCGGTCAGCACCAGCCAGAAACCGTCCGGATCGGTGGTGGGTGTGACGGGAGCGGGCAGGGGGGCTTCGTCCCAGGTGAGAGTGTGCAGCCAGGTGTCGAGGTCGCTGCCTGCGGCGGAGGCCGGCGTGTCGGTCGTACGGGGTGGCGTCACGGCGTCCTCGGTGAGGGGGTTGAGCAGGGCGGGGGCGTGGCCGGCCAGGTACTGCAGGCGCAGGCCGCGCATCTGGGCGATCAGGCGGCCGTCGTCGGCGCGGATGTCGATGTCGGCGACGAAGGAGTCCTCGCGCGGGGACGGAAGCAGCCTGGCGTGGCTGAACAGCGAGGCGGGCGGCTGCTGGTAGAAGCGGACCTCGTCGATGCCGCCGAGGACGAAGACGCCTTCCTCGCCGGGAACGGTCAGCGGGCGGGCCGCGGCCATGGCGTGGCCGCCGGCGTCCAGGAGCGCCGGATGGAAGTGGTGGAGGGCAAGGCCGTCCACGAGTGCGGCCGGGCAGGTCAGCTGGGCGAGGACTTCGCAGTCCGTGCGCCACAGCTCGGTGATGCCTTGGAAGGTGCCGTTCCACTGGTTTCCGCGGGCTGCGTTCCACGGGTAGAAGTCGCTGGCATCCTGGTGCTGCGGCAGGCGGGCGCGGATCGACTGGAGCGGCTCGTCAGGTTGGGGAGTGCCGCCGGGCAGGGCACGGGTGGTGGCTTCGGTGTGCAGGATCCAGTCACTGGTGTCGGTGTCCTGGCTCTGGATACGGCAGTGCAGTGAGCCGTCCGTGCGTGGGGTGAGGGTGACCTGGACCTCGGGTGCGGGCCCGTCCTCGTCCAGGAAGAGGGCGCGGTGGTAGCGCACGTCGCTCACCGACAGCGCCGCGGAGCCCAGTTCGGTGCGGGCGGCGGCGGCGATCAGTTCCAGATGGGCGGTGCCTGGCAAGATGACCGTGTCCTGGATGCAGTGGTCACGCAGGTAGGGGTTGTCGGCCAGATGCAGAGGGCCCTGCCAGATGCGGGTGCTGCCCTCGCCGCGGACCGGCCGGCCCAGCAGCGGATGCGCGGGCCTGCGGGGCGGTTCGGGTTCGGCGGTCGCCGCAGCGGCGGGCGCTGCCGGGGTGAGGACAGGGCTGATCCAGTGGCGGGTGCGCTGCCACGGGTAGGACGGCAGGGGCACGTAGCGGCCTCCTGCGGTCAGTGTGCCGAGGTGGAGGCCGGCGCCGGCCGTGTGCAGGGCCGCGGCCGAGGTGAGCAGGGCGCTGCGCTCGTCGGAGTGGCGGCGCAGGCTGGCGACCGCGGTGGTGTCCGCGCCGGTGGCCATGCGGCTGGTCTCGCGGATACCGGACACGAGCAGCGGGTGAGGGCTGACTTCGACGAAGACGGTGTCGCCGAGGTCGAGCTGGGCGCGGACCGCGCCGACGAAGTCGACCGGCTGGCGGATGTTGCGCACCCAGTAGTCGGCGTCCATGCCAGAGCCGTCGATCACTTCGTTGAGCAGGGTGGAGTGGAGCGGGATGCGGCCCGCGCGCGGGGTGAGGTGGGACAGCTCGGTGAGCAGGTCCTCGCGCAGGGCGTCCATCTGTGGGCAGTGCGAGGCGAAGTCGACGTTGACCCGGCGGTTGTCGACGCCGCGGGCGTCGAGGGCGGCCAGCACCTGGTCCAGGGCGTCGCCGTCGCCGGACAGCAGGGTGGAGGTGGGGCTGTTGATGGCAGCCACCGCCACCGTGTCCTCGTGACCGGCCAGTGCGGCTGCGGCCTCGTCGGCGGGCAGGGCGACCCAGGCCATGGTGCCGCGTCCGGAGAGGCGTTTGGCCAGCCGGCTGCGGCGGCAGATGACCGCTGCGGCATCGGAGAGCGACAGCGCGCCGGAGATGTAGGCGGCGGCGGACTCCCCCATGCTGTGCCCTATGACCACGTCCGGCTCGATGCCCCAGGACCGCCACAGTTCGGCCAGGGCGATCTCCATGGCCCACAAGGTCGGCTGGATGACGTCGAGCTGCTTGAGCCGCTCCTCGTCCGCAGAGCGCAGCAGTTCGATGACCGACCAGCCGGTCTCGGTCTTGATGGCGTCGTCGCAGGCCTGCATGGTCTGGCGGAAGATTGGTTCGGTCTCGAGGAGTTCGCGGCCCATGCCCGGCCACTGCGAGCCCTGGCCGGGGAAGACGAACGCGATCCTCGGCGCCGCTTCGGGGTCGGTGTAGTCGCTGAAGGACAGGCCGGGTTCGTTCTCTCCGTCGGCGAAGCCCCGCAGGGCGGCAGCGGCCTCGGCGTGGCTGTCGACGGGCAGCGCGAGCCGGGCGTCGTGGGTGGTGCGGCGCAGCGCCGACGAGTGGGCGATGTCGCGCAGGGAGTGCTGGGCGCCGGGGCCGTCGAGGTGGCCGGCCATGGCGCGGGCGGTGTCGGTGAGGGCTTCGGGAGTGAGGGCGGACAGCACCAGCAGCTCGCTGCGCGCGGCCGGCGTCTGTGTGTCCGGGGTGGGAGCGGCCGGGGCGGGAGCGGCTTCGAGGACGAGGTGGGCGTTGGTGCCGGAGAAGCCGAAGCTGGACACCCCTGCGATGGCGGGCCGGTCCTGCGCGGGCATCGGTGTGGTCCGGGTGGGAACGGTCAGCGGCAGGTTGTCCCAGTCGACGGCCGGGTTGGGGATGTTCAGGTGCAGGTTCGCAGGGACCGTCTTGTTCTCCAGGCACAGCACGGCCTTGATGAGTCCGGCGATGCCGGCAGCTGCTTCGGCGTGACCGATGTTGGTCTTGACCGAGCCGACCAGGCAGCGCCGGTCGGGCGGGCGGGGCCCGACGATGTCGGCCAGGGCCTGCAGTTCGACCGGGTCACCGACGCTGGTGCCGGTGCCGTGGGCCTCGATGTAGTCGATGTCGGCCGGGTCCACGCCCGCGTTGGCGTAGGCGCGGCGCAGTACGTCGCGCTGTCCCTCGACGGCGGGGGTGACCAGGTAGCCGCTGCTCTGGCCGTCGTTGCCGACGGCGGAGCCGCGGATGACGGCCCGGATGCGGTCACCGTCGGCCAGGGCGGCCGACAGCGGTTTGAGGATCACCACGCCGATGCCGTCGCTGCGTACGAAGCCGTCACCGGAGGCATCGGCGAATTTGCAGCGGCCGTCGGAAGCGAGCATGCCGGCGCCGGAGTAGACGACGCCTTCCTCCGGCAGCAGGACGAGGTTGACGCCGCCGGCGATCGCCAGGGGGCATTCGCCGAGCCGGATCGCCTGTACGGCGTTGTGGACGGCCACGAGCGCGGAGGAGCAGGCGGTGTCGACGGTGAAGCTGGGGCCGCGCAGGTCGAAGGCGTAGGACAGGCGGCCGGAGGTGATGGCACGGGCGGCGGCACCGGTCATGGCGTACAGGTCGAGCTGATCGCGGTCGTCGTACTGCATGTGCCAGTAGTCGCCGCCCAGTTGGCCTATGAAGACGCCCGTGTCGGTGCCGGCGATGCGGGGAAGGGGCTGGCCCGCGTCCTCGAGAGCTTCGTAGGCGACTTCCAGCAGCAGCCGCTGCTGGGGGTCCATGCGGTCGGCCTCGCGGGGGGAGATGCCGAAGAATTCCGCGTCGAAGGCGTCGATGTCGCGGAGCAGGCCGCCCCACCGGCTCACCGTGCGGCCGGGTGTGCGGGGCGTGGGGTCGTAGACGGCGTCTATGTCGTAGCGCTCGGGCGGGATGTCCGTGATGGCGTCGCGGCCCTGGAGCAGCATGTCCCAGAGCTGTTCAGGGCTGGTGGCGTCGGCGAACCGTCCGGCCATGCCGATGATGGCGATCGGTTCACTGGCGGTCTCAGCCGCGCGGGTGGAGTCGTGAGGCATGGATGTCCTTCCGGGCATGGCGAAGCCGTTCACTGGTGAAGCAGCACGGAAGGAGCTGCGGCATGGGCGCGGCGGACCGGCGGCAGGGCCGGACCGGTGGCGGGCGCACACACCGGGGACAGACACGGGAGTGGGGCGGGAAAGAGCCGGCTCCGCTGGCTGAACGGTCCTGTGCGGGGCGAGCGCACTGATCGTTCACGGGCCGGGTGCGGCTATCGGCACAGCCGCTGTTCCCCGATGTCGCTGTGGCACTGGGCGGGTGATCCCTGTGCCGCTACCCCCGTTGTTTCGACATGTATCGAGATTGACCCGACGTGCGGCGTCCGCGCAACGCGGCGCAGAGTGACGCTCGTCACAACCCGCGAAGGTGTGGCCTCTGGTTGACATTCATCGAAGTAGGGGCAAGGCTGGAACCTTGATTCGTTGTTTATCTATATAGGCGGTCGTGATGCGCTCGCTCCCGCGTCGCCTCCAAGCCGCCGCGACAGGAGCCGATCCTGATGAGTGATTCCGTCGGCCCCACCGGTGCTGAGCAGGCCAGCCCCTGCTGTGCCGCGATCGCAGAATTACGGTGGCGGGCAGAACAGCGCGCCGCGCAGCGCACAGAGGCGGACGGCGGCGAGGGCCTCGGTACGACGTCCTCGCCCGATGCCACGCGAGATGCCTGACTGCCGCCCCGCCCTTCGTGAAAGGACACCGCACCGTGGTTGACCTCAGCCCCGACCGCCTTCCTGTCGCCGTGATCGGAGCCGGCCCCGTCGGCCTGGCTGCCGCAGCGCACCTGGCCGAACGCAGCGTCGCCTTCGTCGTCGTGGAAGCCGGCGACGCCGCGGCAACGGCCGTTCGAGCCTGGTCCCACATCCAGCTCTTCAGCCCCTGGGAGTTCAACACCGACCCCGCCGCCCGCCGCCTGCTCGCGGCCGCCGGATGGGACGAGCCCGACGCCTCCGCTCTGCCCACCGGCGCAGACCTTGTCAAGCAGTACCTCCAGCCGCTGGCCGAACTGCCCGCGCTGGCCCCCCACATCCGCTACGGCGCCGAGGTCACCGCCATCAGCCGTCTGGGCATCGACCGCCTGCGTACCGCCGGCCGGGAATCGGCCCCCTTCGTCCTGCGCCTGGCCGACGGCGAGGAACTGCTCGCCCGCGCCGTCATCGACGCCTCCGGCACCTGGCGCCAGCCCAACCACGTCGGAGCCAACGGCTTGCCCGCCCACGGGGAGCAGGAGGCCGCCGCCTGGATCAACCACGGCCTGCCCGACGTCTTCGGCGCCGACCGCGACCAGCACGCCGGCCGCCACACCGTCGTCGTCGGCGCCGGCCACTCGGCGGCCAACACCCTGCTCGCCCTGGCCGAACTGGCCGACACCGCGCCGGGCACCACCATCACCTGGGCCATCCGCGGCGCCGACCCGGCCGCATCCTTCGGCGGCGGCAGCGACGACGAACTGCCCGCCCGCGGCGCCATCGGCTCCGGCCTGAAGATGCTCGTGGACACCGGCCGCGTCACCCTCGCCGCCAACTTCCGCACCCACGCCGTCCGCCCCCTGGGTGACGACCCCGCCCACGACCAGGTCGAACTCATCTCCCGAGGTCCGGACGGCACCGAGCAGGTCCTCACCGCCGACCGGATCGTCGCGGCCACCGGCTTCCGGCCCGACTACCGCATCGCCGACGAGCTCCGCCTGGAACTCGACCCGATCATGTCCGCGCCCCGCGCCCTCGCCCCGCTCATCGACCCCAACCAGCACTCCTGCGGCACCGTCACCCCGCACGGCTACCGCGAACTCGCTCATCCCGAACCGGGCTACTACGCCGTCGGTATGAAGAGCTACGGCCGCGCCCCGACCTTCCTCGTGCTCACCGGCTACGAGCAGGTCCGCTCGATTGCCGCCGCCCTCGCCGGCGACATGGAAGCCGCCCAGTCGGTCGAACTGCAACTGCCCGAGACCGGGGTCTGCTCGGTGACCGCCGGCGGAGAGGCACTCGCCTTGCGTCTGGGCCTGACCGAGGACCAGCACGAGCAGCTCCTCCACGTCACGGCCACGTACCTGGGCACCTCAGCCACCGCCTCGGACGCCGTGCTGTCCGCGGCCACGGAACTCGGCATCGACCACACTGCCGCGCTGCAGCTCGCCGCCTACGCCGCGGAGATGTTCGACCAGCCCGGCGCATCCGGCTGCTGAGCACCGACGACGCGGTTGCCCTCCCGGACCGGGAGGGCAACCGCGTCGTCTGCGGTCCGGTGTCAGGAGGTGCGGTGCACCTTGTGCTGCGCCGCCTGCGCCCTGGGCCGCACCACCAGGAGGTCGATGTTCACGTGCGGCGGCCGGGTCACCGCCCACGTCACCACGTCGGCGACATCCTCGGCGACCAGCGGATCGGGGACGCCCGCGTACACGGCGTCCGCCCTGCTCAGGTCCCCGCGATAGCGGTTGAGGGAGAACTCCTCGGTGTGCACCATCCCCGGCGCGATCTCGATCACCCGCAGCGGCTCCCCGCACACCTCCAGACGCAGCGTCTCGGCCAGTACATGGGCGCCGTGCTTGGCGGCGCTGTAGCCGCCGCCACCCTCGTAGCAGGTGAACGAGGCCGTCGAGGAGAGGGCGACCACCACCCCGTCACCGGAGGCCCTCAGGCTCGGCAGCAGCGCCTGGGTCATGTGCAGTGCGCCGACGACGTTCACCTCGTACATCGACCGCCAGTCGCCGGGATCGGCATTCTCGATGTGCTCCGTCCCGTAAGCGCCGCCCGCGTTGTTGACCAGCACATCACATGCCGGCAACTGCTCGGCGAAGGCGAGGACCGCATCTCGATCGGTTACGTCCAGTGGGACGACCCGGGCCGCTCCGCCATCATTCCTGATCTCCTTCGCGACGGACTCCAGGCGGTCGGCCCGGCGTGCGGTCAGGACGACCTCGAAACCGTCGCGAGCCAGTGCTCGTGCGGTCGCCGCACCGATCCCACTGCTGGCTCCTGTGACGACGGCCGTCCTCACAGGCCCCTTCGTATCGGCGGTGCGCACGTCTGTCATGCTTCCCCCAGCTAATGATTAGATACACATCTAATCAAGCGATCTTGGCAGGAGGTGGAACCAGTGTCAACATAGATGCATGTCGAAGCTAGCGCAGTTGGCGGCTGCCGCCTCCGCCCCGCCCTGCTGTCCGTCCCTCACCGACCGTGAGCTGACCGATGAGGAAGCGGAAGTCACCGCCGCCATGTTCAAGGCGTTGGGGGACCCGGTGAGGCTGCGCCTGTTCTCCAAAGTCGCTTCCCACCCCGACCGGGAAGCCTGTGTGTGCGACATCGCCGATGTCGGAGTCTCCCAGCCCACGGTCAGCCACCACTTGAAGAAGCTCCGTGAAGCGGGCCTGCTGCTGTCCGAGCGGCGCGGCACCTGGGTCTATTACCGGGTCGCTCCCGCAGTCCTTTCCGCACTGTCCGGATTCCTCACCGCTCGCGACTGAGGTGCGTCCCGACGCTGTACAGTCCGGCCTCGTGTGCGGCTGAGTCCCGCTGCACCGCATGGCTCCGAGGCGTGCCCCGCTGCTTGCTGCCGAGCCGCGCCCGTATGGCGCGAGCTCGAGACGCGGTGCTGTGGCGCGAGCTCGAGACGCGGTGGTGTGGCCGACTGCCCGGCAGCCTGCCCGCGGCGTGCTTGACGTCCCCTGATTTTCCTTCTTTGGCTCGCGGCCGGCCAAGCGGCGCTCTGCGCATGCCCTCGTTCATGGCGGCGCTTTGACGTGCCTCGAACGCTCTGCGGGCGTCGCCGCCCCGCCCTCTGAGGGATTCGACCTCCTTGAGTTCCGAGAAGTGGTTGACACCTGCCGTAGATCGACGTCAAGCTGAGCCTTGATTCGGCAACGGTCGATATAGCGAAGTCGTGCCGGCTTCTTGTGGCGTTTCCATGGCCGTCGCGTCACCTGGCGCACCGATGCGCACGGGACCTCCGCCCCACCGATCACTCGGCACGCCGCCACTCTGGCAGCGTTTCCCTACCTCTGTCGGTTCGCCTGTTCACAGCGCCCCTGCGTGAGAGGACTCGCACATGACCAGCACCATCCTCACCACTGCTCAAGCCCACCCCAACCACATCCTGCGGAGTGACGGCAGCCGCCCCGCGGAGCCCAACATCTTCCTGGCAGGCGGGAAGGACATCCCTGAGGACCTGCGGATGCACCGGGTCGAGCACTTCACGGACCGGGTCAAGTTCCATGTCGAGAACCGCTACGAGCATTTCGAGGCAACCACCGAAGTACGACACGTCGAGGGTCGTTCCCTGCGCGTCTACGGCTGGATCTACCGGACTTACATAGCCGAGTAGGCGGTTCGCCGCATCACCAGCCTTGCGGACCCGCGATGACGAGTCCCGCCCTTGGCCGGCCTCGCCAGCTTCCTTTGCTTACCTCACGCCCCGTGGTCTGCCCATCGAACCGGTCTACGGGCCGGAGGCTCTCGAGGGCTGGGACCCGGCCGGGAAGCTGGGCGAGCCGCGGGCGTATCCCTTCACCCGGGGCGTGTACCCGTCGATGTACACGGGCCGGCCCTGGACGATGCGTCAGTACGCCGGTTTCGGTACGGCGACGGAGTCCAACGCCCGGTACAAGCAGGTGATCGCCAACGGCACGATGGGGCTGTCGGTCGCCTTCGACCTGCCCACCCAGATGGGCCACGACTCCGACGCCCCGATCGCGCACGGCGAGATCGGCAAGGTGGGGGCGGTCCTGGCGCCTTTTGTTGCTGCGAGCCACAACCGGTCCGCGGCGTCGGCCGGACGCGAGACGGGCTCGAGGGCCAACAGCGGCCCGAGACGTCGGATCATCCGGCACACGGTGGACGAGGACACTCCGAACAGCGGTCCCGGTTGCCGCATGGTCAGGTTCGTCCGGTAGTAGACCGCAACCGGCAGCACCCGCTCGGCCGGCGGCAGGATCCACGGCCGGCCCTGCATCGTTGCCGTTGCCGCTCCCGCACTGCCTTGAGCAACCGCGAAAACCGCGTCACGTGCAGCCCCGTGAACGTCTCCACCCACACCTGTTCAGCACCCAACGCCCCAGCCATACCGAGGAAATGTCCAGTTCGCAGCCTTGTGCAACACGCTTTAGTGCACGGGAAAGGATCACCATCTACTGCTCGCCCGTGCCGACATACCAGGGAGGCGAGCAGCTCCCACGCGACCTGCCGGTACTGGACCGTGGCGAAGACCGCGGTCGACGTGAGGGCGTGGGCGGCCAGGAATATCGGGCAGCAGCGGAGGCAGGTTGACCGTCCACGAGACGGCGACCGTGCGTGCTGCCCTGTCCGACCGGCACGTTTCAAGTTTCCGTCCCCCTACCCGGGCGGCGGCACCGTGGCCGGCAGGCGCAGAGCGAAGACGCTGCCGGTGCCGGGCTCACTGGTCACGCCGACCGTGCCGCCGTGGGCCTCGACGAGGTGGCGGACGATGGGCAGGCCCAGCCCGCTGCCGCCGGTGCGACGGCTGCGGGACTTCTCCGCCCGCCAGAAGCGCCGGAAGACGTGGGGCAGGTCCTCGGCGGCGATGCCGCAGCCCGTGTCGGCGACCTCGACGACCACCGTGTCGCCGTCGGGCCGCGCCGCCAGCGTGACGGTGCCGCCGGACGGGGTGTGACGGACCGCGTTGGAGACGACGTTGCCCAGGGCCTGCCGCATCCGGACCGGGTCGGCGTCCAGCCAGGGAGTCCCGGGCGCGACGGCGGTGCTCAGACCCACCCCCGCCGCCTCGGCGGCCACCCGGTGCGCCGCCGCGACCTGGTCCAGCAGCTCGGCGGTGCCGACCGGCTCGCGGTGCAGCCGCAGCTCCCCGGCGTCCGCGTCCGCGAGGTCCCGCAGGTCGTCGATGACGCGCTGCAGCGCCAGGGCCTCGTCGTGCAGCGCCCCCAGCAGCTCGCGGTCCGGCTCCACCACGCCGTCCCGGGTGACCTCCAGCCAGCCCCGGATGTTGGTGAGCGGGCTGCGCAGCTCGTGGGCGATGTCGCTGACCATCGCCTTGCGCTGGGCCTCCAGGCGCTCCCGGCGCGCGGTGAGGTCGTTGAACGCCTCGGCCAGCAGGCCGGTCTCGTCGCGGGTGGTGACGGGCACCCGCACGTGCCGGTCCAGCGGCTGCCGTACCGCCTCCGTCAGGGCACGCAGCGGCCGGACGAAGTGGGCGGCGGCAGCCGCGGTCACGGCGACGGTCACCGCGAGCACCAGCGCCGCCACCCCGACGACCTTGGCCTTGTTGGCCGGGGACATGTCGAAGCGGACCTCGTCGCTGCCTCCCCCGCCCAGGAACAGCGCGGCCGGAGGGGCGACGTACGGATCGAGCTGGGCGCGCAGCGCGGCGTCCGCGCACCGCCGGTACGTGCGGCCGTCCGCCGGGTCGGCGGGCGGTTTCACGCCGTCCCGGATCAGCCCCTTGCCGCCCGCGGCGAGGCCGACGCCGATGAGGTGGTGGCTGCCCGGGGACATCCCGTGACGCCTCAGGCAGGCGTCCGTCCGGGCGACGAGGTCGTCCTGGGCCACGCGTTCGCTCGCGGTCGGGGTGTTCAGCTTGCCGTCCGCGCACTCCAGCGGCACCTGTCCGCCGTCGACGGTCCCGGAGTCGTCGGTGAGCACGGGCCGCCCGCTCGGCGTGCGGACGACGGCCGTCTGCGTGCCGTGACGGGCCAGGCACGCCCGCCGGGCCTCGGCGAACCGGTCCAGGCGGGCGCGGTCCGCGGCCGACAACCGGTACGGGCCGACCACCCGCGGGTCGATCCCGGTACGCTGCGCCCCCGGCTCGGTGTGGGTGTCGGTGCGCAGCGGGTCGACGGTCGCCGCCGGGTTCGGCGGCCGGGGCGTGCCCGGCCGCGCGGAGTCGGCGACGACGGCCCGGTCCGGGGTGGCGAGCGCGATCCGGCGGCCGGTCTCCCGGGCCAGCGCCCGCACCACGGGCTCGACGCCCGTCCAGTCGGAATGGGTGGCGGCGTACCCGCTGAGCCGGCTCAGGATGTCCGTGTCGACCGCCAGCTCATGACCCTGCTCCTCCCGCAGCGCGCGCGTGGTGGTCTCGACGACGAGCCAGGCCGTGGCCGCCACGGAGCAGAGGGCGATGAGCACCGAGGCGACCAGCAGCCGCACCAGGAGGCGCTTGCGCACCGGCACGCCGCTCATCCGCGCGCCGTGCTCAGCTTGTAGCCGACACCGAACACGGTGAGGAGCCGCCGGGGACCGCGCGGGTCGTCCTCGATCTTCCGCCGCAGGTTCATGACGTGCACGTCGACTGCGCGCTCCGTGGAGGCCCGGTCGATGCCCCGCGTGCACGCGAGGAGCTGGCGCCGGGAGAACACCCGGTCCGGCTCGGCCGCCATCGCCAGGAGGATCGCGAACTCGGCCGGGGTGCAGTCCACCGGCTCCCCGTCGAGGCGGACCTCGTGCCGGGCCGGGTCCACGGAGATCCCGCCGGCGCGCACGACGCGTTCGCCCGGCGCGCCGTGCCCGCTGCGCCGCAGCACCGTCCGGATCCGGGCGAGCAGCTCGCGCGGACTGTACGGCTTCGTCATGTAGTCGTCCGCGCCCAGATCGAGACCGCGCAGCATGTCGTCCTCCGCGGTACGGGCGGTGAGCATCAGCACCGGTGTGTCACCGTCGCCGCGGAGGGTCCGGCACACGCCGAACCCGTCCAGCACGGGCAGCATCAGGTCCAGGACGACGAGGTCGAGCCGCAGCCGCCGGGCCGCGTCCAGCGCGGCCGCGCCGTCGTGGACCACGGTCACGGTGTGGCCCTCCGACAGCAGCGAGCGGCGTATGAGCTCGGCCTGCATCGCGTCGTCCTCGGCGACCAGCACATGGGCACGCATGCCGGGCATCCTAGGTCGGCGGCCCGCCGTCACCGGGCGAGGGAGGCGGCGTCACCCATCACGACGACGGGACGCCGGTCCGGGTCGAGCGCCCGCAGCAGCGCCCGCATGTGCTCGCGAGCGATCGAGACACAGCCCTGGGTGGGGCCGTCGTGGTCGACGTGCAGCCATATCCCGCCCCCGTGTTCCGCGCCGAGCGGGCGGGTCCAGTCCAAGGGGGAGGTGCCGGGCCGGCGGTTGTAGTCGATCGCGACGACGTAGTCGAAGGACCCCGCGAGGGACTCGCCGCGGAAGCCGGTGCCCGACAGCGAGAACCCGCCGGAACGGTCGTACGGCATCCGCGTCCCCGGATCGGGCAGCAGCCCTCCCGCGTCCGACAGGGTGAACACGCCGACGGGCGACCGGAGATCACCGAGCCGGTGGTCGTCGGTCCACCCCTTCAGCGCGTTGTGCGCGGGCCACCGGGACACGGCCTCCCAGCCGTCCGCGCCGCGCTCGTGGAGGACGACGGCGGACTCGGAGGAGTTCCGGCCGCGCCCCGTCACCACGACGGCCTGCCCGGTGTCCTCGGGCACCTGCGCCCGGGTGCGCGGCCCCAGCCCGGGCAGCTCCTTCGGTTCCGGTACGGCCTGGTTGCCGACGACGACCGGTGCCGAGGCCTGCGGGGCGGCCGCGGCGGCGTGCGACGGAGCCGGCGCACCGGCGGCCGCACAGCCGGTGAGCAGCAGGGAGACCGTCACCAGGGGCACTCCCCGGGAAGAGTGCTTGATCATGCGGCCGACTGTGCCGGACAGTTGTGAGAAAGCCGTCAGCTTCGCCGGCCTGTTGTCACCGTGCGGCCGTGCGGGTGGGGGTCACAGGCTCCAGCCGAGGACCGGTGTGGGGTCCGGGTCTTCCGGGCTCGCGGTCTCGACGTCCTGTTCGGCGATGTCCAGCAGGTGGCGGCCGAGGTCGCGCAGGGCGCGGCCCGCGGCCAGTTCGTCGCCGATCTCCGGCACGTCCGTGTCCGCCGGGTTGCGGTGGGCCGTGCCGTGACCCGTGAGGACCGTGGTCCCGGTGTCGAGCGTGGCCCGTGCCTTCGTCACGCCCTCCTCCTCGAACAGGTAGAGGCGGGTCTTCCATTCCAGGGTGCGCGCCATGGTTTGCCTCCTCGGCCGGGGACGGGCCCGGGTGTGCCGGTCGCCTCACCCTCCACCGTCGCACTCCGGCCGCCGTGGGGCAGCGGGCCTGAGGTCCCGGCGACGCCCCTCGGACCCCCGGGTGCCCGGTCCGACGGGCCCGCGCGGTCACCGGCCCGGGACCGGTTCCCCTGTCTCCCCGTGCGCGGCGGCCGTACCGGTGGGCAGCCGGGTGTCGTCGACGCGGTAGGACAGCTGGTCGACGACGGCGACGACCCCGTCGATACGGCTCGCCGCGTCCACCGCGAGCTCGATGTCGCTGCGCCGTTCCACCTGGCCGGTGAGCGTCACCACGCCGTCCTCGACGCCGACGGCGAGTGCCCGTGGCGTCAGCCACAGGGCCGTCCCGAGAACGTACCGGCGTACGGCGCGGTCGATGTCGCCGTCGGTGCGCAGGACGGCCCGGAAAAGGTCGCGCCGGGTGACGATGCCGACGAGCCGCTCCTCGTTGTCCACCACGGGCAGCCGTTCGACACCGTGTGTGGTCATCAGGCAGGAGGCCTCCGTGACGGTGGCGCGGGCCCTCACGGTGACGGCGGGTACCGACATCGCACCGCCCGCCGTACGGGCCGGCCCGCCGGCGAGCGCGCGGAGCAGGCGCCGGCCGGTCCCGCGCGGCCGGACCCGCCAGGAGTCGGTGAGGGCCTCGCGGACCCGGCGGCGCGTGAGGTCCGACGCGCAGATCACGCCGACGACCCGGTCCTCGTCGTCGGTCACCGGAAGGCCGCCGACGCGGTCGTCCGCAAGCCTGCGGACCACGTCCTTGAGCGGGGTGCCGTACGCGGCGGTGACCACGTCCGTGGTCATGACGGCGCCGACCTCGGTGGCCTTCATCGCTGAACCTCCTCACTGCGCGGGCTGTCGCCGGCCGGGACGCGTCCTCGCCGGGAACGGACACTTTCAGCCTCCGGTGCCGGTCCGTCGGATGCCAGGGCCCCTGCGGTCAGGGACCAGGGCCGTTCGGCCCGGATGTCCGTCAATTCGAGGTTCGCGGTGGGCGGCCGAAGGGTGCCCCGATGTGTTCGAGAGTTCGCGCGCCGGGGGCCTTGGGCACCCGTGACGACGGCCGCCCGCCCCGACTCCCGAAAATACCCCCGGGGGTACCCCGTGTTACCGTGTACGCATACCCCGGGGGGTACTGCATCAAGGGATTGGGAGAGACGCGTGTTCTTCGTCGGCATCGACCGGCCGGCCGCGGCGGCCGTCGGCGGACCCGCCGACCGGGTGCGCCAAGGCGAGGCGCCCGCCTCCTTCCCTCGCGCCACGTTCGCCGACCTGGCGCGGCGGCGGCCGGCCGAGGGCGTCGTCGTCCTCGACGTACGGCGCGCCTCGGAGCGGGCACGCGGCTTCGTCGACGGCTCCGTCCACATCCCGGTCCACGCCCTGCCCGGCCGGCTGCACGACGTACCCGACGGCCAGGTGTGGGTCCACTGCGGCAGCGGCATGCGCGCCGCCGTCGCCGCCTCCCTGCTGGACGCGGCGGGCCGCGACGTCGTGGGAACGGTGGAAGGCCGCCTGCCGTGGGGGCGGGCGGCCTTCGGTCCATGCGGGAGGGGCAAAGGGTCACGCCAGTGAGAGGAACAGCTTCTCCAGGCGGGCCCGCATCTGCTCGCCGTCCTCGCCGTTCGCGCGGCCGGACTCGATGTCCGCCACACACTTCTGCAGGCCCGTGGCGATGATCGCGAAACCGGCCCGGTCCAGGGCACGGGAGGCCGCCGCGAGCTGCGTGATCACGTCCTCGCAGTCGCGTCCCTCCTCGATCATCCGGATCACTCCGGAGATCTGCCCCTGCGCCCGCCGCAGCCTGTTCAGCACGGACTTCAGCTCCGCGCCCGCGAGATCCATGTCCACGACCACTCCCTGGTGAAATACCCCGTGGGGTACTCTACGTCCGCTTCGGGTACCCCGTCGACCGTCGACCACGAAGGATCACACACCCGCCATGAGCACCCCCGTCACCCTCCCCACCGACCAGGCCGGCGCCCGGCTGCACGAGTTCACCGTGATCGACGTACGTACGCCCGCCGAGTACGCGACCGGTCACCTGCCCGGCGCCGTGAACGTCCCCCTCGACCGGATCCGGCGTGCGCTGCCGGAGATCCGGCAGGCCGCGCGGCGCGGCGACCTCCTCCTCGTGTGCGCCTCCGGGGCGCGTTCGGAGAAGGCGTGCGCCCTGCTCGCCGAGGAGGGACTCGACGCCGCCACGCTCGCGGGCGGCACCGGTGCCTGGGCGTCCGAGGGCCGCGACCTGGAGCGCCCCGCGAACGCCGGTTCCCGGGCGGTATGGGGCATGGAGCGCCAGGTGCGCTTCACCGCCGGAACCCTGGTGCTCCTCGGCCTCGTGCTCGGCCTGTTCGTGCATCCCGCCTTCCAGCTGCTCTCGGCGGCCATCGCGGGCGGGCTGGTCTTCTCCGCCCTCACCGACACCTGCGGCATGGCCGTAATCCTCGGCAAGCTGCCCCACAACCGGCCGCGCGGCGCGAACCTGGACTCCGCGCTGGCCGCCCTGCGCGGCGAGTGAGACCGGCGCGGGCCGCTGCCGGCGTCCGCGCCGTCACCGTCCCCCCAGCTCCCCTCGGCGCCGACCCGCGGTTCCGTCCGCCCGGACGTCCGTCCAGACGTCCGTACGGCCCCGCGACCCCGGGACGTTCGGGTCCCGACGCGAGCCCTGCTCCGCCCCTACTCGCCCCGCACCACGGCCACCGGTGACGGCGCGTGGTGCAGCAGGGCCTGGCTGACGGAACCCAGCAGCAGGCCGGTGAACCCGCCCCGGCCCCGCGCGCCGACCACCGTCAGCCGGGCGGTACGGCCGGCCTCGATGAGCGCCTCGCGGGTCGGACCGTGCACCACCCGCTGCTCCACGACCACACCGGGGTAACGCTCCCGGTGCCCTGCCAAGGCCTCCGCCAGCAGGCGCCGCTCCTCCTCGGCGAGGGCGCCCGGGCGGCCGGCGTACGGCTCGGCGGGGTCCTGCGGTGCGGGCAGGGACGCGTTCCACGCGGTCCAGGCGTGCACGGCGACCAGGGTCGTGTCCCGCAGGTCCGCCTCCCGGAAGGCGAAGTCGACCGCCGCGGAATTCGCGCCGGACCCGTCGACGCCCACCACGACCGGACCGTCGGGACGCGCCTCGCCCCGCACCACCAGCACCGGACACCGGCCGTGCGCGGCCAGGTGCACCGCCGTGGACCCCACCATCAGGCCGACGAACCCGCCCATGCCGCGGGACCCGACCACGACCAGCTCGGCGGCGCGGGACTGGGCCTCCAGCACGGTGAGCGGTTCACCCGTCACCACGGAACCGGAGACGTCCACCCCGGGCACGGCCGCCCCGGCCCGCTCGACGGCGTCCGCCAGCAGCCGCTCGACCATGCTCCGGAGCCCTCCGTCGGAAGGCCCGAGGGGGGAGGGGCCCAGCGGGACGTGCATCGCGGGCCACATGAAGGCGTGCACCACCTTCAGTGAGGCGCCCCGCAGCCGCGCCTCCCGTGCCGCCGTCTCCACCGCGGTCAGGGCCGACGCCGACCCGTCCACTCCGACGACCACCACACCGGCCATGGTGCCTCCACGTGCTCTCGTGCCGTCTCCCCGGCCTCACCCGCACATTGTTCCGGGCCGTTCGCCGGACCGCCGCGCGGAAGGTTTCCGCCCGTCCGCCGAACCCGCACGGGGACATCCGGGAGCCCGCCGCCTGCCGCCTCCCCCAGCGGGGAGTTCCCGGCCGTCCCGCCGGACGCCCGCGCCGTCGTTCCTCTGGTTGCACCGGGTCGACATGGGTAAATTTGGCGCCGAGTCATGATTTGCCCGCCGGACCGAGGGTGTGCCGCGCATCGCGGGACTTCCGGGCGAGGACCACATGTTCCAGCTGAGCGCGCCGATCGTCGCCACGTTCGTCCTGTACGTGCTCGCCCTGATCGGAACGGGGATCCGGGCCTACACCCGCACGCACACCTTCGACGACTTCGCGCTGGGCGGGCGCCGCTTCGGCCCGTACGTCGCCGCCCTGTCCGCCGGAGCCAGCGACATGTCCGGCTGGCTGTTCCTGGCGCTCCCCGGCGCCGTCTACGCCGCCGGGATCGGCTCCGTATGGATCGCCTTCGGGCTGGCCGTCGGCACGTACCTGAACTGGCTGTTCGTCGCGCCACGCCTGCGCACCTACACCGAACGGGCCGGGAACGCGGTGACCTTGTCCGGCTACCTGGAGGAGCGGTTCGAGGACCGCACCCGCATGCTCCGCCTGGTCTCGTCCGCGGTCACCCTGGTGTTCTTCACCGTCTACGTCGGCAGCGGCCTGGTGGCCGGCGGGCTGCTGTTCCAGACCGTCTTCGACCTGCGTTTCACGGTCGGCGTCACCCTCACCGGCCTGCTCATCGTCATCTACTCGTGCCTCGGCGGTTTCCTCGCGGTGAGCCTCACACACGTGCTGCAGGCCTCGCTGATGCTGCTCGGCCTGATCGTGCTGCCCGCCGTGGCGATCGCGCGCCTCGGCGGCTTCGGCGCGCTCGGGGACGCCCTCGACGGCAGACAGCCCGCACTGCGCGAACTCGGCTCCCGGGTCGACTTCGGCGGCGGAGTCTGGACGGGCGGGGGTCCGCTCGGGGCCGTGGCGATCGTGTCCCTGCTCGCCTGGGGGCTCGGCTACTTCGGCCAGCCGCACATCCTGGCCCGTTTCATGAGCATCCGCAGCACCCAGGACGTACCGGCCGCCCGGCGCATCGGCACCGCCTGGGTCGTCCTCGTCCTCACCGGCGCCACCCTGGTGGGCCTGGCCGGGATCGGGGAGCTGTCCCCGACGCTGTCCGCCCCCGACACCGTGTACATCGCCCTCAGCCGGGCGCTGCTCGATCCCTGGATCGCCGGGGTGGTCCTGGCAGCCGTCCTGGCCGCCGTCGTGTCCACCGCCGACAGCCAGCTGATGGTGTCGTCCGTGGCGCTCACCGAGGACTTCTACCGGGCGTTCCTCAACCGGCACGCCTCCGACAGAGCACTGGTGTGGGTGGGACGTGGCACCGTCGTACTGGTCATCGTGGTGGCGTACGTCATGGCGCTGCACGGCGGCGGACTGCTGAGCATCGTCGCCTACGCCTGGGCCGGGTTCGGCGCCGCGTTCGGCCCCGTGGTGCTGCTGTCGCTCTACTGGCCCCGGATGACCTCGGCCGGGGCCATGGCGGGCATCGTCGCCGGCGCCGGCACGGTCCTGCTGTGGGACCAGGTCAACCCGCTGCTCGGTCCGCTGGAATCGGGCGTCTACGAGATGGTCCCCGGCGTCCTCGTGGCCACCGTCGCGGCCCTGGTGTTCGGCCGGTACGTCGGCCGGCCGCCCAAGCGCGCCTTCTGGCGGATGCCCGGCGGCGGCACCAGCCAAGTGGTGCTCACCCCCTTCCTCACCCAAGCCCCGGTGGGCCTGGCCATGCTGGACACCGACCTGCGGTACGTGTGGGTGAACGAGCCGCTCGACCGGCTGATCCCCCTGGAGCAGCGCCTGGGGCGGCGGCTGAGCGAGCTGCGGCCGACCTCCGAGTTCCGGGGCTTCGAGGAGCAGATGCGCCGGGTGCTGGAGACGGGCGAGCCCGTCATGGACTGGGAGTTCCGCAGTGCCGAGGAGGACCCCGCGGAGGCCCGCGCGGTCTCCGTGTCGTTCTTCGGGGTGACCGACCGCCGTGACCGCCCGGTGGGCGTCCTGTACATGGTCGTCGACGTCACCGAACGGTGGCACGCCCAGAACCGCCTCGCGCTGCTGAACGACGCCGGAGCCCGCATCGGCAGCACCCTCGACGTCCCGCGCACCGCGCAGGAACTGGCCGACGAGGCCGTGCCGTCCCTGGCCGACTTCGTCGCCGTGGATCTGCTGGACTCCGTGATGCGCGGCGAGGAACCGGCGCCCGGACCGGTCGGCCTGGCGCCGGTCATCCGCCGCGCGGGACAGGCGTCGGCACGCGAGGACGGCTGCGGCGGCAGCCTGGCCCTCGGGGAGGCGGTCCGGCGGGCCCCCTCCTCGCCGGTGACCCGCTGCCTGCTGGAGAGCAGGACCCTGGTGGAACGCGACCTGGACCGCACCGCCAGCCCCTGGGTGACCGAGGACCCGTCGCTCGGCGCGTCGATCCTCACGTACGACTACCGGTCCCTGATGGTGGTGCCGGTCCGGGCCCGGGGCGTCACCCTGGGCGTGGCGACCTTCGCCCGCACCGAGCGGTTCGGCCCCTTCCGGGACGACGACGTGCGGCTCGCCGAGGAGTTCGTCTCCCGCGCCGCCGTGGCCGTCGACAACGCCCGCCGCTACACCCGCGAGCGCACCGCCGCCCGCGCCATGCAGCAGGCCCTGCTGCCCCAGGCGCTCAGCGGGGGGTCCGCGGTGGACGTGGCGTCCTGGTACCAGCCGGCCGACGTCCCGAACGGCGTCGGCGGCGACTGGTTCGACGTCATCCCCCTCTCCGGCGCCCGGGTCGCCCTCGTCGTCGGCGACGTCGTCGGGCACGGCATGGAGGCCGCCGCGACCATGGGACGCCTGCGGACGGCGGTACGCACCCTCGCCAACCTCGACCTGCCCCCGGACGAACTGCTCGCCCGCCTCGACGACCTGGTCATCGGGCTGATGGGCGCCCACGACGACCAGGAGCCGGCCGCCGCGGGCTCCGCCTTCCTCGGCGCGACCTGCCTGTACGCCGTGTACGACCCGGTCGGCGGGCGGTGCGCGATGGCCCGCGCGGGGCACCTCCCGCCCGTCCTCGTCACCCCGGACGGCACGACCGAGGTGCTGGACCTGCCCGCCGGGCCCCCGCTGGGCCTCGGCTACCTGCCGTTCGAGGCCTGCGAACGGGATCTCGCCGAGGGCAGCCTGCTGGCGTTCTACACCGACGGCCTGGTGGAGACACCGGACCGGGACATCGACGACGGGATCGCCCGGCTGGGCGACGCCCTCGCCGTACCCCGCTCCTCCCTGCGGGAGATCGGCCGGGCCGTGGTCGAGACCCTGCTCACCGGCCCGCCGCCGGACGACGCGGCGCTGCTCCTGGCCCGCACCCGGTGCCTGCCGGCGGACCGGGTCGCCTCCTGGGACCTGCCGAGCGACCCGGCCGCCGTGGGCACCGCCCGCACCGCCGCCGTCCGGCAGCTGTCCGCGTGGGGGCTGGACGAGCTGGCGTTCACCACGGAACTCATCGTCAGCGAACTCGTCACCAACGCCATCCGCCACGCTGCCGGGCCGGTCGCCCTGCGTCTGATCCGGGATCGTGGGCTCATCTGCGAGGTCACCGACGGCAGCGGGACCTCACCGCGCCCCCGGCACGCCCGCACCACCGACGAGGGCGGACGCGGCCTGATGATCGTGGCCCAACTGGCCCACCGCTGGGGCACCCGCCACACCGCCAGGGGAAAGGTCATCTGGACGGAACAGTCCTTCGTCACGGAACCGTGAGCGGGAGTGGACGCTTGGCCCCTGTGGGGTGGGCGCACGGGGACGCGGCGGCGTCGTCGGGGTGCTGCCCGGTCGCCCTGGCCGTCGTCGCGCGGGCCGGGTGCCCTGTGGTGGTGCTGCGCGGCGGCCACGACGACCAGGCCGTGCCGCCGGTGCGCGGCCGGCTGGTCGTGGGCGTCGGCGAACACCGGGCGGTCCTGCGGGTTCGCCTCCGACGAAACCCGGCGGCGCGGGGTGCCCCTGGAGGCCGTACGGGCGTGGCGGTGCCCGGCGTACGAGAGCACCGGACCCCCGCTCGCGACCGGCGAGCTCGCCCGCTCGCACGGCAAGCGGGCGGCCGAGGAACTGGACGCGGCCCTGGCGGACGTCCCCGCGGGTCTGCGGTCCGTCCCCGCACGGCGGAGGGCCCCGCCCGAAGGTTCCTCGTCGACGCCTCGCGCACCGCCGACCTGCCGGTCGTCGGGGCCCGCCGCCGCGAGGGCCACCTCGGCCCCCGCCTCGGACGGGTCACCCACACGGCCCCGCACGACTCCGCCTGTCCGCTCGCCGTGATCCCCCACGGCGCCCCCGCCTGACGGGCGGACCGCCCGCGCTCCCCGGGCAGGGCCCCCGTCGCCGCGGACGCGACGGGGCCCGTGGCGCGAGGGTGCCGGGTGCCGGGTGGCTGTCGCGGGTCGGGCAGATGGCCCAGGTGGCCCTGTCGGGACCGCGGCCCGCGGGGGAAGGTGAGGAGATACGGACCCGCGGGCTTCCCCCGACCATCCCGACGCGGAAGGACACCATGATGTCCGTCGACACGCACCAGGCCTCCGCCCCGCTCGGCGACGACGAGCTGAGGACGCTGGACGCCCACTGGCGCGCCGCGAACTACCTGGCCGTCGGCCAGATCTACCTCATGGCGAATCCCCTGCTCACCGAGCCGCTGCGCCCGGAGCACGTGAAGCCGCGGCTGCTCGGCCACTGGGGCACCTCGCCCGGCCTCAACCTCGTGTACACCCACCTCAACCGGGTGATCCGGGCCCGCGACCTGGACGCCCTGTGCGTCTGGGGTCCCGGGCACGGCGGGCCCGCGGTGGTCGCCGGGTCCTGGCTGGAGGGGTCGTACACCGAGACGTACCCCGACATCACCCGGGACGCGGGCGGGATGGCACGACTGCTCAAGCAGTTCTCGTTCCCCGGCGGCGTCCCGAGCCACGTCGCCCCCGAGACCCCCGGCTCCATCCACGAGGGCGGCGAGCTGGGCTACTCCCTGTCCCACGCCTACGGCGCCGCCCTTGACCACCCGGACCTGGTGGTGGCCTGCGTGGTCGGCGACGGCGAGGCGGAGACCGGCCCGCTGGCGACCTCCTGGCACTCCAACAAGTTCCTCGACCCCGTCCACGACGGCGCCGTCCTGCCGATCCTCCACCTCAACGGCTACAAGATCGCCAACCCGGCCGTGCTCGCCCGGCTCCCCGAGGACGAGCTGGACGCGCTGCTGCGGGGCTACGGCCACGACCCGCTGTACGTCACCGGCGACGACCCGGCCGCCGTCCACCAGGCCATGGCGCACGCCATGGACACCGCCCTCGACCGCATCGCCGGGTTCCAGCGTGCCGCACGCGAGGACGGCGCCACCGAGCGCCCCCGCTGGCCGATGGTCGTCCTGCGCACCCCCAAGGGCTGGACCGGCCCCGCCAAGGTCGACGGGCTGCCGGTGGAGAACACCTGGCGCGCCCACCAGGTCCCGCTGCCCGCAGTCCGGGACAACCCCGAGCATCTGCGGCAGCTGGAGGCGTGGCTGCGGTCGTACCGGCCCGAGGAGCTGTTCGACGAGGACGGCCGCCCCCACGCCGACGTCTTGGTCTGCGTCCCCGACGGCGCCCGCCGCCTCGGCTCCACCCCGTACGCCAACGGCGGGCTGATGCTGCGCGAGCTGCCCCTGCCGCCGCTGGAGCGGCACGCCGTCGTCGTGAACAAGCCGGGCGCGACCCTGCACGAACCGACCCGCGTCCTCGGCGACCTCCTCGAGGACGTCATGCGGGACACCGCGGACCGCCGCGACTTCCGGCTCGTCGGCCCCGACGAGACCGCCTCCAACCGCCTCCAGGCCGTGTACGACGCCAGCGGCAAGGCGTGGCAGGCCCGCACGCTCGACGTGGACGAGCACCTCGACCGGCACGGCCGGGTGATGGAGATCCTCTCCGAGCACACCTGCCAGGGCTGGCTGGAGGGCTACCTCCTCACCGGCCGGCACGGCCTGTTCTCCTGCTACGAGGCGTTCGTGCACATCGTCGACTCGATGGTCAACCAGCACGTCAAGTGGCTGCGCGTCACCCGCCGCCTGCCCTGGCGCGCCCCCATCGCCTCCCTCAACTACCTGCTGACCTCGCACGTGTGGCGCCAGGACCACAACGGCTTCTCCCACCAGGACCCCGGTTTCGTCGACCACATCCTCAACAAGAGTCCGGAGGCGGTACGGGTCTACCTGCCGCCGGACGCCAACACGCTGCTGTCGGTCGCCGACCACGTGCTGCGCAGCCGCGACTACGTCAACGTCGTCGTGGCCGGCAAACAGCCCTGCTTCGACTGGCTGACCATGGAGCAGGCGAAGGCGCACTGCGCGCGCGGCGCCGGCATCTGGGACTGGGCCGGCACCGAGACCGGCGACCGCGAACCCGACGTCGTGCTGGCCTGCGCGGGCGACGTACCCACCCAGGAGGTCATGGCGGCGGCGCAGCTGCTGCGGCGGCACCTGCCGGAGCTGGCGGTGCGGGTCGTCAACGTCGTCGACATCGCCCGGCTGCTGCCGCGCGGGGAGCACCCGCACGGCCTGTCCGACTTCGAGTACGACGGCCTGTTCACCGCCGACAAGCCGGTGATCTTCGCCTACCACGGCTACCCGTGGCTGATCCACCGGCTCGCGTACAGCCGCACCGGGCACCATCACCTGCATGTGCGCGGCTACAAGGAGATCGGCACCACGACCACGCCGTTCGACATGGTGGTGCGCAACGACCTCGACCGCTACCGCCTGGTCATGGACGTCATCGACCGCGTCCCCGGGCTGGCCGTGCGGGCCGCAGCGGTACGGCAGCGGATGGAGGACGTCCGGCTGCGCCACCACGAGTGGATCCGCGAGCACGGCACCGACCTGCCGGAGGTCGCCGACTGGACCTGGGACGGCTGACCGCCGACGAGCGGCGGTCGGGCTCCCGAAGAACCGGACGCGGGCGGCCGTCGCTCACGCGCGCGGCATACTTTGCGGGTCCTTTACAGTTGACGTGGAAGCAGGACATCCTGCTTCCACACATCTCTTCGTACCTGTTCGAAAAGGAGCGGCGGTCCCCCAATGGGTGATCCTCCCAGTAGTAACCGTGCCACCACCCGGAGTCCGCGTCACGCGGCCGGTCAGGGAGCGGGGGTGGCACGGTGACCGAGATCCTGCTGCTCCTGCTCGCCCTGCTGCTGACGCTGGCCTGCGCGGTGTTCGTCGCGGCCGAGTTCTCCCTCACCACCGTCGAGCGCGCCGAACTGGAGCGCGCGGCGGCGGCAGGTGAGCGCGGCGCGGCCGGTGCGCTGGTCGCGGTACGCCGTCTGACAGTGCAGCTGTCCGGCGCCCAGCTCGGCATCACCGTCACCTCGCTGGTGATCGGCATGCTCGCCGAGCCGTCCCTCGCCGCCCTGCTGCGCGGCCCGTTGCGCGCCGCCGGCCTGGGCGGGGCCGCCCCGACCGTGGCGACCCTGCTCGGCGTGGCGCTGTCCACGGTGGTGCTGATGGTGATCGGCGAGCTGGTCCCGAAGAACTGGGCCATCTCACGTCCCGCGGCGGTCGCCAAGGTCGTCGCCGGCCCGCAGCGCGCCTTCACGGCCGCCTTCGGCCCGTTCATCGGCCACCTCAACGGCACCGCGAACCGCTTCGTGCGCCGCTTCGGCCTGGAGCCCGCCGAGGAACTGGCCTCCGCCCGCACCGCCGAGGAGCTGGGCGCGCTGGCCCGGCACTCCGCCGCCGAGGGCGCCCTGGAGGCGGACTCCGCGGAGCTGTTCGTGCGCACCCTGCACCTGAGCGAGCTGACCGCCGAGAACGTGATGACCCCGCGGGTCGACGTCCGCGCCCTGGAGGTGCACGCCACCGCCGCCGACGCCGCCGCGCTCAGCCACGCCACCGGCCTGTCCCGCTTCCCGGTGTACCGCGACAGCCTCGACGAGGTCGTCGGCACCGTCCACATCCGGGACGTGCTGGCCCTCGAACCGGAGCGGCGCGCCACCACGCCCGTCACCGAGCTGACCACACCGCCGCTGCTGGTCCCGGACAGCCTCCCCGCCGACCGCCTGCTGGAGCGCATGCGGGCGCACCGTGCCATGGCCGTCGTCATCGACGAGTACGGCGGCACGGCCGGCGTCGCCACCGTGGAGGACATCGTCGAGGAGGTCGTCGGCGAGGTCCGCGACGAGCACGACCCCGTCGAGGTGCCCGAACTGGCCCCCGCCCCGGCGACGGCCGACGGCCGCGCCGTCTGGGAGGCCGACGGCAGCCTCCGGCTGGACCGGCTCACCGCCCTGGGCGTCATCGCCCCGGACGGGCCGTACGAGACGGTCGCCGGACTGATCGCCACCCGCCTGGCCCGCATCCCCGCCAAGGGCGACACCGTCGACGTCGACGGCTGGCGGCTCGACGTGCTCGCGGTCGAGCACCACCGCGCCGACCGCATACGCGTCACCGCACCGGCCCCCGTACGGGCCGAGGTCATGGAGGAAGCCCGATGACCGTCCTGCAACTCGCCATCGGCCTCCTCACCCTGCTGACCAACGCGTTCTTCGTGGGCGCCGAGTTCGCCCTGATCTCGGTCCGCCGCAGCCAGGTCGAGCCGCGCGCCCTCGCGGGCGAGAAGCGCGCGAAGATGACGCTGTGGGCGCTGGAGCACCTGTCCGCGATGATGGCCACCGCCCAGCTGGGCATCACGGTCTCCTCGCTGGTGCTCGGCGCGGTCGCCGAACCGGCCATCGCGCACCTGCTGGAGCCGCCCTTCGAGGCGGTGAACGTCCCGGACGCGCTGGTGCACCCGATCGCGTTCGTCATCGCCCTGACCCTCGCCACGTATCTGCACATGCTGATCGGCGAGATGGTGCCGAAGAACATCGCGCTCGCCGCGCCGGTGCCCAGCGCGCTGCTGCTGGGTCCGCCGCTGGTGTGGCTGACCCGGGCGCTGCGGCCGTTCGTGTTCGGCATCAACGCCTTCGCCAACGTCCTGCTGCGGCTGCTGCGGGTCGACCCGAAGGACGAGGTGGAGTCGGTGTTCACCGACGACCAGCTCGCCCGGATGGTCGTCGACTCCAGCGAGGCCGGACTGCTCACCCCGGCCGACGGGGAGCGGCTGCGGGACGCGCTGGAGCTGGGCACCCGCCCGGTCGGCGAGATCCTCGTCCCGGCCCGGCGGATGCACACCGTCGACCACACGGTCACCCCGGCGCGCCTCGAGCGCGTGGCCGCCGAGGCGGGCCTGTCCCGCTTCCCGGTCACCGGTCCCGGCGACGCGCTCCTGGGCTACCTGCACATCAAGGACACCCTCGGCGTCACCGAACGGGACCGGCCCTTCCCGCGCACCACGCTGCACAAGGTCACCCGGGTCCGCATCGACACCCCGCTCGACGACACGCTCACCGCGCTGCGCGCGGAGGGCAGCCACCTCGCGGCGGCGGTCGGCGAGAACGGCAAGGTCATCGGCTTCGTGACGATGGAGGACGTCCTCACGGAACTCGTGGGCCCGGCGGCCCCCGCGCCCGCCTGACCCCGCCGCCACCCACGGCACAGCACACCGCGGCCCCGGCCGGACTCCCCGTCCGCCCGGGGCCGCGGTCGTACGCCCCGCCCTCGACGCGCCACGCCGCGCGCGCAGACCGACGGGCGCGGTGGTGGTTCCGAGTGACGCGGGGTCGTGCACGCCACCGCTGCCGGGCGCGGCAGCAGGGTTCGCGTGGCGGTGCTCGCCGGCCGTGTCGGCCACCCCGTGAGGCCAGCGGGGCGGTAACGGATCGCGGCGGGTTCGCGTGGTCGCCACGGGACGGCCGTCCCGCGAGGCCGAGTGTCACGTGTCCGGCTCCCTCAGGGGAGTCGCTGCCTCACCGCTGGACCCGCTCGCCTCGGGACGGGCGACGTGGGCCGGTCAGGGCCGCTGCCCGGACCCTGTACGGACACGGTGGCCCCCACCAAGGCCGCCGTCACGCGCTCAGGTGGCGGCGGTGCTCGTTGTGCCAGGCGATCGCGCGGCGGATGTCCGGCTCGTCGAGGCCCGTGCGGCAGGCGAGGTCGGTCATGGCGACCGGCGGGCCGGAGCCCAGCACGCGGCCGATCTTGCCCGCCCAGAGCTCCTCCTGCACGAAGGGCCGGCGCCGGTAGACGGCGCGGACCTCCTCCAGGTGCGCCTCGCAGCAGGCGGTGACGCGGCGCAGCCCGTCGTGGAGGGGGTCGGCGGGATGCACGGCCGAGGAGTCCGCCACGTACCCGCGCACCGCGTCACCGGGCGGGAAGGTTCTCGCGCAGAGGTCGCACAACTCCGGTGCGAGGGCGTCGGATCGGCGATCGTGCTTCCTGCGCTTCCACATGGGAACTCCCGGTGGCCGGCTGCGGTCAGCGTACTGCCGAAAGCCTGCCCCCACCCGGTGACGGCCAGGCCACCGGCCCGCGCCGGCCTACGGCACGCCCAGCTCGAACAGGACGTATCCCGCGTACGATCCCGACGCCACCGCCGCCGTGCCCAGCACCGTGACCAGCGCGGACCGGCTCAGCCGGCGCATGGCCAGGGCGAGCGGCACGAACAGGGGGAAGAGCGGGAGCAGATAGCGCGAGACGTTGCCGAAGTACTGCTGGGTGCCCATGACCGTCAGGTACGACAGCACGGTGTACACGACCAGCACGACGGGCGGACGCAGCCGCACCAGCAGCACGGTCAGCACCGGCACCAGCAGCACCACACCCACGCCGATCGTGTCCTCCATCGGCATGGCGAACAGGTAGTCGAAGTGCCCGACCGGCAGCGAGGTCAGCACGTCGAGACTGTGCCGCCCGTAGTCGAAGGCGTGACCCCAGGCGCCCTCCTGGAGCTTGGTGTAGCCGCCCCAGTCACCCATCCGGTACCCCACCCAGCCCAGGTAGCCGGCCACCCCGAGCGGCGCGATCGCCACCGCGGCCAGCGGGCGCCGCCAGTCCTCCTCACGGCGCAGCACCGCGCACAGCCCCGCGACGGCGAGGGCCGCGACCAGGGCGGCGGCGGTGGGCCGGGTGAGCCCGGCGGCGAACGTCAGCACTCCGGCGAGCGCCCAGCGGCGGGTCGTCACGGCCCAGCAGGCCCAGGCGGCCAGCGCGGTGTACAGCGACTCGGAGTACACCGCCCACTCCGTGCCGGAGCCGGGCCACACCGCCCACAGCCCGACCGCGACCAGCCCGGCCCGGTGGCCGCCGAGCCGCGCGGTGACGGCGTGGATGCCGAGCGCGGCGGCGAACGAGCACACCACGGACACGGCCATCCCGGCGCCGTACGGGCCGAGCCCGGTGATCTCCGAGACCAGCCGCATCAGTGCCGGGTACAGCGGGAAGAACGCCGCCGAGTTGCCCTCCAGGGTGATCAGGCCGGTGGCGCCGGGGACGGGCTCCAGGGCGGGGTCGTAGCCGAACAGGGCGATCTGCTGGTACCACCAGCCGTCCCAGCTGCCCAGCACGTCCCACGGGTGCGCGCCCCCGCCGAAGCGCGGATGCTTCTCCCGGTAGTCGCCGGCCGAGTCCAGGAGCAGCATGAACACGGCGAAGCCGACCAGCTTGAGCACGCCGTACGTGGCGAGCACCGGGCCGTGACGCGCGGCGAGGCTCCGCAGCCGTTCGCGGGGCCCGGGTGCGGCCGGGGGAGGGACGTCGGGTGCGTCGGCCGGGGCGGCCGGGTCGGTCACGGGCGTCGTGCCGGTCATGAGGCGGAGTTTCCTGTCGTACGGCGGGAGCGGCGGCCGGGGAACACCCAGGCCCGCAGGACGTGGAAGCGCAGCAGGGCCGCGGCGAGGTTCGCGGTGACCAGCACCGGCACCTCGGTGCGGGGTCCGGCGCCGGGGACGGTGAGGTGGAGGACGGCCAGCGCGCCGCCGGTGAGGGCGAGACCGGCCAGGAAGGCCACCAGCCCTCCGAGGTGGTGGGCCGGCAGTCCCTCGCGGCCCCGCACCCCGAAGGTGAACCGCCGGTTCGCGGCGGTGTTGACGACGGCGCAGAGCAGCAGCGCGAGCGCGTTGCCCGCCTGGGCGCCGGCGGCCGGCCGCAGCAGGACGTACAGGAGCAGGTGCAGCAGGGTGGTGACGGCGCCGACGGCGGCGAAACGGAGGATCTGGGCGACCCGGCCGGGCGGTGGGCTCGCGGCGCCGCCGGACGTCCCGGCGCGCCCCAGCGCGGCCAGCGGCAGCCGGCCACGGGCCAGCGCCCGCCCCAGCCGGGCCATGCCGCGCAGGTCGGCGAGCGCCGTGGGGAGGAGGTCGACCCGGCTGTCGGGGTCGTCCACCCAGTCCACCGGCACCTCGTGGATCCGCAGGCCGGCCCGTTCGGCGATCACCAGCAGTTCCGTGTCGAAGAACCACTCACGGTCCTCGACCAGCGGGAGCAGCCGCTCCGCCACGTCCCGCCGTACCGCCTTGAAGCCGCACTGCGCGTCGGAGAACCCCACGGAGAGGGTGCCGCGCAGCAGCCCGTTGTAGCAGCGGGAGATGATCTCCCGCTTAGGTCCGCGCACCACTCGGGACCCGCGGGCCAGACGGGTGCCGATGGCGAGGTCGGAGTGGCCGGAGATCAGCGGGGCCACCAGCGGCAGCAGGGCCGCGAGGTCGGTGGAGAGGTCCACGTCCAGGTAGGCCAGCACGGGGGCGGAGGAGCGGGACCAGGCGGTGTGCAGGGCGCGTCCGCGTCCCTTCTCCTCCAGCCGCACCCACCGGGTGCCGGGGAGTTCCGCGGCCAGACGTGCGGCGATCCCGGGCGTCCGGTCCGTGCTGGCGTTGTCGGCGACCGTGATCCGGAACGGGTAGGGAAAGGTTCCGGCGAGGTGCGCGTGCAGCCGCCGGACGCACGGCTCCAGGTCCCGTTCCTCGTTGTGCACGGGCACGACCACCTCCAGCACGGGCTCGGAGTGGTCCGCGGGGAGCGCCGCCGGGCTGGGCAGCACCGGCCGGGCGGCGGAGGGGTCGGTCGGGGGTCGGTGGGGCGGGGCGGGCCGCCCGGCGGTTCTCATGGCGGGTCACGGTCGCTTTCCGGCGTGCGCCTGCGGGGTGGGTGGCGGTGGGGGGCAAGATGTAATGGACATGCCAAGTAGGCCCGTGGGGTGGTCCCGGAGAACCGCCCGGTCGGGTGTCCCGGGCGAGGGTGGGCGTGCCGGGTCTTACGGTCCGGCGGTCGAAGCGGTCGAAGCGGTCGAAGCGGCTAAGCGGCTAAGCGGGTGAGGCGGGTGAGGCAGGTGAGGCGTGAGGCGGGCGGGTCCGGCGTCATCCGGTCGGCGGGGGAGAGGTCGGGGTGCTGTCCGAGCCGGGGTCGGCGGTGCCGGTGTCCGCCGACTCGGGTCCCCTCGTGCCGAGGTGCGTCGAGCCGGGGTCCGCCGCCCCCGGTGCCGTCGTGCCCGGTTCCGTGGTCCTCGGCGGTGAGGTGGCGGCGGTCATGGACTCGGGGGTGTGGGTCGGCGGCAGGGACGGGCTCGGCCCCGTGCCCGATGGGGACACGGTGGGCTCCCCGGACGCCCCCGGTGCCGTGGACCCGGTCGCCGGCAGCGGCAGGTCGGCGGGCGCGGAACCGGAACCGAGGTGGGGCAGCAACGCGAGCCCGATGCTCAGTCCGGCCACCGCGAGGGCGGAACCGCCGGCCCGCATCAGCGCCCGGGACCGGCGACGGGCCCGGATGCCGTCGTACAGGCGGGTGCGCTGCCCCGGTTCGAGGGGGATGTGTGTCCGGCCCTCACGCATCATGCGCGTCAGCTCGCGCTCGAAGTCGTCCATCGCTGCTCCCCTCACCTCACGGGCCGGACGGAATCGGACAGGATCTGCCGCAGCCGCGCGACCCCGCGCGACGCGTGGGAGCGCGCGGTGCCCACCGGACAGCCCAGGGCCTGCGCGACCTGCCCCTCGGGCAGGTCCTCGTAGTAGCGGAGGACCACCGCGGCCCGCTGGCGGGGCGGCAACAGCGCCAGCGCCGCCTCCAGCCGTGAGCGTTCGGCGACGGCCGCCGACACGTCACCCGGGTCGGGCCGGTCGGGCAGCTCACCCACCGGGCGCTCGCCCCACCAGCGCCGGCGGGCCGAGCGGGCCGCCATCCGCACCAGCACCTGACGCACGTACGCCTCCGGTGCCTGCTCGGCGACCTTCGGCCAGGCGAACCACAGCTTCACCAGAGCCTCCTGGACCAGGTCCTCGGCGCGCTGGCGGTCGCCGCCGGTGAGCAGACGCGCGACATGCAGCAGCGCCGACCAGCGGGCGGCCACGAACTCGTCGAAGCCGTCGGCCCGAAACCGCTGCATTCCTTACCGCCCCGTGTCCGTACAAGCCCTTGCACCTGGAAGAAGGCCTTGGGGCGGGGGAAACGATGCACCCAAGTGCTGTGATGCGCCTCACGTCCCGCGGGGGAGCACGGGAGAGGCGGGCGCCGGCAGGGGTGCCGACCGCGAAAACACGTATGACAGTGCCGAACGGCACTGTCAGTGTGACCGGATGCGTACACCCAGAGAAGCAGCCAGGGTCGCGGTGCTGGACCCTGAGGGATCGGTCTTCATGTTCCGCTACGACAACGACGAGGTCGGCGTGCACTGGGCGATGCCCGGCGGCGGGCTGGAACCGGGCGAGTCACCGCTGGAGGCCGCCGAGCGGGAGGTGCGGGAGGAGACCGGATGGACCGGCCTCCGGATCGAGGACACCGTGCTGTGTCTGTGGGAGCACGACTTCACGCGGGCCGGGGTGCCCGTGCGCCAGCACGAGCACATCTTCCTCGCGCATGCTCCCCGCCGGGAGCCGGCCGGAGACCTCGCCGCCGCGCACACCGCGGACAAGATCCTCAGGTGGCGCTGGTGGTCCGCCGCCGAACTGGCCGGGGACCACGAGCCGTTGTGGCCGCCGCAGCTCCCCGATCTGCTCGCCGGTGTGCGCGCGCACGGCGCTCCGGCGACCCCCGTCGACCTGGGCTTCGTCCCGAACGGGCCCGTAGTGCGGGGAGAGACGGTCTGACACGACGACGGCCCCGGCTCGAAGCCGGGGTCGTCCGTGCTCAATGGCCGTCCGTGCTCAGTGGGCGTCCGTGCTCAGTGGGCGCCCGGTCCTCCGCTGCCGAAGCCTCCGCTGCCGCCGCCCTCCCATCGGGGCCGCTCCTGCGAGGCGCCGGTACGGGTGCCGGCGTTGCCGTGGCCTCCCAGCTCGTGCGGCGTCAGCCGCTCGTCGCTCCGGGGCATCTCGTTCGGCTCCCGCTGCTCCCGCACCTCGCGGACCGGGCCGCCCTCGGGCATCCGGGGCTGCTCCTCGGGCCGGGGGTGGCTCGTGTCGTCGCTCCTGACACGGCGGCTGCCGAAGACGAACATGCCGATCAGCAGGGCCAGGACCACGATCCCCGCCACCACCAGTCCGACACCGAGGGCACCGCGGCCGGCCGCCAGGTCGGTCGTCTCCATCCATGAGGCGTTCATCATGGCCTGCGGGTACCCCCGGACCCGCCCGCGAACCAGCCCGCCTCCCGCCGCGGCCGGCCGTGCGACACCCCGGAACCCGTGCGGACAGCGGGCGCCACGGGGTTTGACGGTCCGCACGGCGGCAACCCGCGCGGTGTGACGACGACATCGCAGGAGGAGCTGTTCCGGTTCCTGGAAGACCGGTTCGCCTGCGCCCAGGCGTGCACCGAGTGCGCGCGGGCCTGCGCCACCCGGGCCGGACTCGTGGAACCCGACGGCACCGAGAACCAGGAACTCGTACGGCGCAAGGGCATCATGTGCGCGGAGGTCTGCGACGCGACCTGCCGGGTGCTGTCCGAGGACAACCAGGCGGACGAGGCGACCATCCGCATGCAGGTCGAATGGTGCCGGCAGGTGTGTCTGGAGAGCGCCCGGACCTTCGACGGCCATCCCGGCGCGGAAGGGACCGCGGAGGCCTGCCGCGCCTGCGCCCGGGCCTGCACCGACTTCCTCGCCACCCTCAACTGACCCACCCCTCCGCCTGCCCCCGGGCGCCGCCGTGCCCCGTACAAACTCGGGCGAGTTGTCGCCATACTGGACGAGTCAGGGGAGGACGGGACGGACTACGACGGGGGCGGCGTAGGACATGGGGGAGAGCAGGCTGATCCACGGCCGGTACCGGCTGATGGACCGGATCGGACGCGGCGGCATGGGGGAGGTGTGGCGCGCCCGGGACGAGTCACTGGGGCGGCAGGTCGCGGTGAAGTGCCTCAACCCGCTCGGCCCGCAGCGCGACCCGGCGTTCGGCCGGGTGCTGCGCGAGCGGTTCCGCAGGGAGGCGCGGGTCGCCGCGTCGCTGCAGCACCGCGGGATCACCGTGGTGCACGACTTCGGCGAGTCGGAGGGCGTCCTCTACCTGGTGATGGAGCTGCTGCAGGGGCGTGACCTCAGCCGGCTCCTGGAGGACAACAAGCACCATCCGCTGCCCGTCGGCGAGGTGGTGGAGGTGGCCGCCCAGGTCGCCGCCGCCCTCGCCTACACCCACGACCAGAGGATCGTGCACCGGGACCTCAAACCCGCCAACATCGTGCGACTGGACGACGGCACGGTGAAGATCTGCGACTTCGGCATCGCCCGCCTCGGGCACGACATCGGTTTCACCTCCCGGCTCACCGGCACGGGCGTCGCGATGGGCACGCCGCACTACATGTCGCCGGAACAGATCGCCGGAGGGGAGGTCGACCGGCGCAGCGACCTGTACTCCTTCGGCTGCGTACTGTACGAGATCGCCACCGGCGTACCGCCGTTCGACCTCGACGACGCCTGGGCGGTCCTCGTCGGCCACCGCGACACCCCGCCCCGGCCGCCGCGCCGGCACCGGGCCGAACTGCCCGAGCGGCTCGAGGGCATCATCCTCGACCTGCTGGCCAAGGAGCCGGCCGGCCGGCCCGCGAGCGCCGTCGAACTGGCCCGACGTGTCGAGGAGTTACGGTCCGCTCCGGTCTCGGTCGCGACCGTCCGCCGGGCCGTGGAGCCGGGTCCGGCGGGACGGGCGGGACGGGCGGAGCGGCTCCCCTCCTGGACCCGCGGCCTCAGCCCCGGACCCAAGGCGGCGCGGTTGGCCCCTGGGGAGCGGTCCCCCTCCGGGGAGCGGTCCCCCTCCGGGGAGCGGCCCGTCTCGGGGGAGCTGCGCCCTGGCGGAGAGCTGTCCTTCCCCGGGGAGCCGCCCACCCCCGGTGGGCGTCCGGCCCCGTCGCCCTCGCCGCTCGCCGTCCTCGCGGAGCGACACCACGCCGGACTCGGGCTCGGGCGTCTCGGGCGCTGGGCGGAGGCGGGGGAGGCACACCGTGCGGTCGCCGTCGAGCGCGAGCGGATCCTCGGCCCCGAGCACCCCGACACCCTCGCCAGCCGCTACGAGGTGGCGTTCACCCTCAGCCGCACCGGACGGCCCGCCGACGCGCTGCGCGCCTACAAGACCGTCGCCGAGGCCCGTATCCGCGTCCTCGGTCCCGACCATCCCGACACCCTCGCCGCACGCCAGGAGATGGGGTACGTCCTCGCCCAGCTGGGCCGTCCCGTCGACGCCCACCGGGTGTACCTCTCGGTGCTCGACGCCCGCGAGCGGACCATGGAGCCCGACCATCCGGACACCCTGCGCTGCCGGCACAACCTCGCCTTCAACCTCAGCCGGCTCGGCCGCCTGGAGGACGCCTACGGCATGGCGTGCGACGTGGCCGGCGCCCGCGCCCGGGTGCTCGGCCCGGAGCACCCCGACACCCTCGTCACCCGGTACGAGGTCGCCTACGTCCTGGGCCGTCTGGGCCGCTGGAAGGAGGCACTGCAGGCGTACCGGGAGGTGGCCGTGGCCCGGGCCAGGGTCCTCGGTCCGGACCACGCCGACACGCTCGCCGCCCGGCACGAGGTGGGCGTCGGCCTGGGCCGCCTCGGCCGCGCCGGTCAGGCCCTCGACCTCTACCGGCGTCTGGTCGGGGACCGTACCCGCGTGCACGGGCCCGCCCACCCCGACACCCTGCGCGCCCGGCACGGCGTCGGCGTCAACCTCGGCCGGCTCGACCGGTGGGCGGACGCCCTCGCCGAGTCCCGGGAGGTGGCCGCCCTGCGCGAGCGGACCCTCGGCGCCGACCACCCGGACACCCTGGTCAGCCGGCGCGAGGTCGCCGTCGCCCTGGGCTGGCTCGAGCGCTGGGCGGACGCGCTCACCGTGTACCGCAGGGTGGCCGACGCCCGTGAACGGGTCCTCGGCGCGGACCACCCCGACACCCTCGCCGCCCGCGAGGACGAGGCCCACTGCCTGGAGCGTCTGGGCCACGCGCGAGAGGCCGCGGAACTGTACCGGCGTGTGGCCGCGCTGCGCGGACAGGGCCTGGCCGGAGGCGCCTGATCCGTTTCCCCTCCGGCCCCCTCTGGCCGCCGCCGATCATCACGTGTTACGAAGAGGCATGACCGCAGCTCAGGAGTCCCGGACGTACGACGCCGTCATCGTCGGCGGAGGTCACAACGGCCTCGTCGCCGCCGCCTACCTCGCCCGTGCCGGGCGCTCCGTACTGGTGCTGGAGCGGCTCGGCCACACCGGCGGCGCGGCGATCTCCACCCGCCCGTTCGCCGGCGTCGACGCACGGCTGTCCCGGTACTCGTACCTGGTCAGCCTGTTGCCGCGGAAGATCCTCACGGACCTGGGGCTGGACGTGCGGCTCGGCACCCGCACCATCTCCTCCTACACCCCCGCCGAACGCGACGGGCGGCCCACCGGACTGCTGGTCGGCGGCGGCGAGGAGCGCACCCGCGAGGCGTTCGTCCGGCTCACCGGCTCCGACCGCGAGTACCGGGCGTGGCAGAGCTTCTACGACCTGACCGGCCGCGTCGCCCGCCGCGTCTTCCCCACTCTCACCGAGCCGTTGCCCACCCGTGAGGAGCTGCGCCGCACCGTCGACGACGAGCATGCCTGGCGGATGATCTTCGAGGAGCCGCTCGGTGCCGCCGTCGAGGAGCGCTTCGCCGACGACCTGGTGCGCGGCGTCGTGTTCACCGACGCCCTGATCGGCACCTTCGCCGACGCCCACGACCCCGCGCTGCCGCAGAACCGCTGCTTCCTCTACCACGTCATCGGCGGCGGCACGGGCGCCTGGGACGTCCCGGTCGGCGGCATGGGCGCGGTCACCGACGCGCTCGCCGACGCCGCCCGCGCCGCCGGGGCGGTCATCGCCACCGGCCACGAGGTCGTACGCATCGACACCGACGGCCGTGCCGCCGAGATCACCCACCGCACGGCCGACGGCGAAGGGGTCGTCGGCGCCCGGCACGTCCTGGTCAACGCCTCACCGGAGGAGCTGGCCCGGCTCACCGGCGACACGCCCCCGCCGCACGCGGAGGGCGCCCAGCTCAAGGTCAACATGCTGCTCACCCGGCTGCCCCGGCTGCGCGACACCTCCGTCGACCCGCGCGAGGCGTTCGCCGGCACCTTCCACATCGCGGAGGGGTACGAGCAGCTGGCCACCGCGCACGCCCAGGCCGCGGCCGGCCGGCTGCCCGACGCCCCGCCCTCGGAGATCTACTGCCACTCGCTCACGGACCCGTCGATCCTCGGCCCCGACCTGGCGGCGCGCGGCTACCAGACCCTCACCCTGTTCGGACTGCACGCCCCGGCGCGGCTGTTCGAGCGGGACAACGACGCGACGCGCGAGGAGCTGCTGAAGTCGACGCTCGCCCAGCTCGACGCCCACCTGGACGAGCCGATCGCCGACTGCCTGGCCACCGACGCCGAGGGGCGCCCGTGCATCGAGGCCAGGTCCCCGCTGGACCTGGAACGCGACCTGGGGCTGCCCGGCGGCAACATCTTCCACCGCGAACTGTCCTGGCCCCACGCCCAGGACGGCACCGGCCGCTGGGGCGTGGAGACCGCCCACGCCAACGTCCTGCTCTGCGGCGCGGGAGCGGTGCGCGGCGGCGGCGTGAGCGGGGTGCCGGGGCACAACGCGGCGATGGCGGTGCTGGAGGCCACGCAGGCCTGACGGTCACGGTCCTCCGCGCACCGAAGCCCCGCCCGGCAGACGGGCCACGCGGGCCTGTTGGCCCCCGCCCGGCTGACGGGGCGCTCCCGCCTTGTGGCGGCGTGCGGCTGCCGGGTTGCTCCGGCTTGGCGGCCTTGCCCGGCTACGGGTCACGCCGGCCTTGTGGCGGCGTGCGGTTGATGGGTTGATTCGGCTTGGCGGTCGTTGGTCACGCCGGCCTTGTGGCAACGTGCGGCTGACGGGTTGCTCCCGCTTGGTAGCTCCGCCCGGCCGACCGGCCGCACCAACCTGGTGGCCACGCCCGGCTGACGGGTCACGCCCGCTTGGCAGCCCGCCGGGCAGACGGGCCACACCGGCCTGTCGGCTCCGCCCGGCTCGGTCACCGGGCGGGGGCCACGGTCGCCTCAGCCGTCCTCCCGGGTCCACCCCTCCGCCCGGAGCCGCGCCGCGTCGGCGGGGCGGGCCTCGTCGAAGATCCGCCGGCGGCCCCGCTCGACCAGCAGCCCGTCGACGTAGGCGCCGCGTCCCACGTACAGCCGGTCCGTCGTGTACCGCCAGCGCAGCACCAGGCCCGCCGCGGCGGGCAGGTCCGCGGTGAGGCCGTGCCAGACGCGGCCGGACCAGCCGGTCGCCGTACCCGTCGGGTGCTGCTCGGGTGCGGCGCCGCGCCGCGCGGTGGTGAACGGCACCGGCTGCCACGACGTGCCGCCGTCCGCCGAGGACTCCAGAACCAGGACGTCGGCGCGGGGCTCGGTGTCCCACCACAGCGAACAGCTCAGCCGGTTCCCGCCGGACGAGGTGTCCAGCGCGGGCAGCGTGAGGGTGGCCGTCGCCGCGCTCGCCATCCCCGAGAACCACGCCGTGCGGCCGTGCGCCGGCCGGACCGGCACCGCGCGGGCCAGCTGGTTCGCCGCGGCCACCCGGGGCGCCGAACCGGACCGCCAACTGCGCACCGGGTGCACCGAGTTGCCTAGGACGACGAGGAAGGAGTCGGTGGTCGGGTCGAGCACCAGCGCGGTGCCGGTGAAGCCGGTGTGTCCCGCCGTGCGGGGCGTGGCCATCGCGCCCATGTACCAGTGCTGGTAGAGCTCGAAGCCCAGGCCGTGCTCGTCGCCCGGGAACGCGGTGTTGAAGTCGGTGAACATCAGCTCCACCGACTCCGGCCGCAGGATCCGCTCCCGGCCGCAGACACCGCCGTCGAGCAGTGTGCGGGCGAGGATCGCCAGGTCCCAGGCGTCGGAGAACACGCCCGCGTGGCCGGCGACCCCGCCCAGGCTGTAGGCGTTCTCGTCGTGCACCTCGCCCCACACCAGGCCGCGGTCCAGGCCGGACCAGGGCGTGCGGGCGTCCTCGGTCGCGGCGATCTTCGGCTTCCAGGAGGCAGGCGGGTTGTACCGGGTGCGGCGCATGCCCAGCGGCTCGGTGATCTCCTCACGGAGCAGGACGTCCAGCCGGCGACCGGTGACGTGCTCCAGTACCAGCTGCAGCGAGATCAGGTTGAGGTCCGAGTACAGGTAGACGGTCCCCGGCGGGTTCGCCGGCGCCTCGTCGTACACACGCTGCACCTTCTCCTCGTACGTCGGCGCCTCGTACAGCGGGATCCAGGCCGCGAACCCGGAGGTGTGCGTGAGCAGTTGGCGGATCGTCACGTCCTGCTTGCCGGCCCGCCCGAAGTCCGGCAGGTACGAGGCGACCGGCGCCTCCAGCCGCACCGTGCCCCGCTCGATCTGCTGCACGGCGAGGATCGAGGTGAACAGCTTGGACACCGACGCAAGGTCGAACACGGTGTCCTCGGCCATCGGGATCTGCCGGTCCGCCGGGAACTCGACGCCGGTGTCGGTCTCCTCGTCGTACGCCTGGTAGCGCACGGCCATACCGATCGGCTTGTGCAGGGCGACCGTGTGACCGCGCCCGGCGAGCAGGACGGCGCCCGCGTACCAGGGGTGTTGGGGGGAGGACTGAAGGAACGCCTCGGCGTCGGTGACGAGTTGCCGCAGTGGGCTGGGCAACAGCCCCGCCTGGCGCGCCGATCCGTGCCGCAGCGCCGGACGGCTCCCGCGGGCCGGGGCGGCCGCCGCGGCGGGGTCCGCGGGCAGCCCGGCGAAGGCCAGCGCACCGCCCAACGCCATCGCTCCCGCGCCCAGTCGACGCCGGGTGATCCCTCTCGCGTCCGCCATCCCATGCCTCCCGATTCCTGTCCCCACGCCGTCTGAAAGTAACTTCCGGGGATCGTCGTGCGGATGAAACTTTCCTGTCAGCGGTACGGGTTGTCAATGGGCGCGGGGCGGCCGTCAGTTGGCCGGCGGCCAGGGAGGGCCTTGATCGGTGCGGAGGGCGCTGGTTGGGTGACCGGTATGAACGATCTCGGGCCCGTGCCGTGGCCGCCCGCTCCGATCAGGACCGCGAGGTTCCGCCTGCGCCCGTCCGAGGCCCGGGACCGTGCGGCGTTCGTCGAGTTGCTGTCGTCGCCGGAGGTGCACACCTACCTCGGCGGACCGCGTCCCCGCGACGAAGTGGAGCGTGAGCTGCCCGAGGTGCCGGAGCGGTGGCCCGGGAGCTTCGTCGTCGAGCGGGGCGGGGTGATGATCGGGCAGGTGCTGCTCAGGAGGGCGACGCGGGAACACCGGCCGGCCGCCGAGGGCAAAGTCGAACTGGGCTACCTGTTCCTGCCGCGGGCGTGGAGAGCCGGTTGTGCCGCCGAGGCGTGCGCGGCGGCACTCGACTGGGTGGAGGGCGTCCTCCCCGGTGAGCCGGTGGTGCTCGCGACCCAGACCGCGAACACCGCCTCGATGCGCCTCGCCACGAAGCTGGGCTTCACCGAGGTCGAGCGGTTCCGGGCCTGGGACGCCGACCAGTGGCTCGGCCTGCGCGCCCCGGGCCCGCCCCCGGACTGAGCCCGGGAGACACACGCCGGCGCGCGCTCAGCCCTGGCGTTCCCGCAGGTCCACGATGCGGCGGATCTTGCCGACGGACCGCTCCAGGGACTCCGGGTCGACGATCTCCGCCTCGACCGAGACGCCGATGCCGTCCTTCACCGCCTGGACGATGGAGCGGGCCGCCGCCTCACGGGCCGCCGCGTCCGCGTCCGGGCGGGCCTCCGCGCGCACCGTCAAGGAGTCCATGCGGCCCCGCGTCGTCAGACGGAGCTGGAAGTGCGGCGCCACCCCCGGGGTGCGCAGCACGATCTCCTCGATCTGCGTGGGGAACAGGTTCACCCCGCGCAGGATCACCATGTCGTCGCTGCGCCCGGTGATCTTCTCCATGCGCCGGAACACCCGCGCCGTGCCCGGCAGCAGCCGGGTCAGGTCCCGCGTCCGGTAGCGGACGATGGGCATCGCCTCCTTGGTGAGCGAGGTGAACACCAGCTCCCCCTGCTCGCCCTCGGGAAGCACCTCACCCGTGACCGGGTCGACGACCTCCGGGAAGAAGTGGTCCTCCCAGATGTGCAGGCCGTCCTTGGTCTCCACGCACTCCTGCGCGACGCCCGGCCCGATCACCTCGGACAGCCCGTAGATGTCGACCGCGTCGATCGCGAACCGCTCCTCGATCTCCTGCCGCATCCGCTCCGTCCACGGCTCGGCGCCGAAGACACCCACCCGCAGCGACGTGGAGCGCGGGTCGACACCCTGCCGCTCGAACTCGTCGAGCAGGGTCAGCATGTAGGACGGGGTCACCATGATGACCGACGGCTTCAGGTCCTGGATCAGCGTCACCTGCCGTGACGTCATCCCGCCGGACGCGGGGATCACCGTGCAGCCGAGCCGTTCGGCGCCGTAGTGGGCGCCCAGTCCGCCGGTGAACAGCCCGTAGCCGTACGCCACATGGGCGATGTCGCCGGGCCGCCCGCCCGCCGCGCGCAGCGACCGCGCCACCATGTCCGCCCACATGGACAGGTCGTTCTCCGTGTAGCCGACGACCGTCGGGCGGCCGGTGGTGCCGCTGGAGGCGTGCAGCCGGCGGATCCGCTCGCGCGGGACGGCGAACATGCCGTACGGGTAGTTCTCCCGCAGGTCCGCCTTGGTGGTGAACGGGAACCGGGCCAGGTCGGACAGCGAACGGCAGTCGTCGGGGTGGACGCCCGCCTTGTCGAAGGACTCCCGGTAGAACGGCACGTTCTCGTACGCGTGCCGCAAGGAGCCACGCAGCCGTTCCAGCTGGAGGGCCCGCAGCCCGTCGAGGTCGAGCCGCTCCGCCGGGTCCAGCAGGTCCACCGCCTGAGTCATCAGGACCTTCCCTTCACGCATCACACCGCTGTCGACCGATCATTCGGTCGTCTGCCACGGGGCCCAGTAACTCAGGCCACCACGGCCCGGTGCAAGAGCCCGGCCTGCACTTCTCACTCACGGCGCCGGATCAGGACGGGCGACGGTCCGCGCCTCTTCCCCGCGTCACCGCGCCCCCTCCGACGTCCTCCCTCCGTGGCCTGTCCGCGGGACACCCCGATCGCTAGGCTGGCCGCGGACGACGGCAAGAGGGAGGAGCACGGACGTGGCCGAAAGCACCACCCAGCAGCGCCCGCTCACGGGTTGGGACAAGCCCGAGCTGGACCTCAGCAACGCACAGTGGCAGTCCAGCAGCGGGGGTCTGGGCGATGTCCAGATCGCCTTCGTGGAGGGTTTCATCGCCATGCGCAACAGTGGCCGCCCGGAGAGCCCCTCCCTGATCTTCACCCCCGCGGAGTGGGGCGCGTTCGTCTCGGGGGCGCGGGGAGGGCAGTTCGACCTGACGTGAGCCGCGCCGCCGCCGCGAGGGGTGTGCCGTGCGCTTTTCCGGACACGTGATCCGCAGTGCCGTCCCCGGCCCCCGGCCCCACCGGGCCGGGCCGGGACGGCGTGGACCGAGGGACGTATCCGGAGGCGAGGCACATGAACGACAAGCCGGTGATCGCGGCGGTGGACGGTTCCCAGGACGGGCTGCGCGCACTCGAGTGGGCCCTCGACGCCGCCCGTCGGCACGCGGCTGAGCTGCGGGTCCTGCACGTCCGCCCGGAACCGGCCCGGACGCCGTCGGAGGGGCCACCCGGCCCCGGTGAGGACCCGGTCCTCGCCCAGGCGCAGGCCCGTCTGGCGGAACTCGGCGGTGTGTCGTCCGTCGAGTACGTGGTGACCGAGGGGGCGCCGGGAGCGCTGCTGACCGGGGCGGGCGCCGAGGCCCGGCTGCTGGTGCTCGGCTCCCGGGGACGCGGGGGCTTCGCCAGCCTGCTGCTCGGGTCGAACTCCCTGGCCGTCGCCCGGGACGCCGCGTGCCCGGTGGTCGTGGTGCCCCGGCCCGGACGCGGCGGCGAGGAGACGGAGGCGCCGGTACGGCCGGACGGCCCCGTCGTGGTGGGGGTGAACCCCGACAGCTCCGTGATCTCCGACGACCCCGACAGCCCCGACGCGACGACGCTCGCCTTCGCCTTCGACGAGGCCGCCCGGCGGAACACGGCGCTGCGGGTCGTCACCGCCTATCCGTCGCTGCTGCAGACGGTGATGCTGCCCGGCGAGGTGCCGCCGCCGCAGATCGACCAGGACGCCCTCGAACAGGAGACCCGCGCCCTCCTGGACCGCCTGCTCGCCCCGCACCGGGAACGGCACCCGCACGTCGCCACGGACACGGCGGTGCTCCCCGGGGACGCCGCCGGACATCTGGTCGACGCCTCCGAGGGCGCCGCGCTCGTCGTGGTGGGCCGCCACCGCCGCCGGGTGTTCGCGGCCGCCCGCATGATGGGTTCGGTCACCCAGGCGGTCCTGCTCCACTCCCGCGGCCCGGTCGCGGTCGTTCCGCCCGTCCCCGAGAAGAACGAGCCCGAAGCGGACTGAACACAGGTGGCGCCGAGCCGGGCGCCCGCGCCAACGCCCTTCGGCGCGCCACCCGCCCCCGTCCGAGGGAGGACGGGGCCGGGAGGGGCAGCGAAGGACCCCGAGCCCGAGGGGCGCCGACCGGGGCCGCAGCCCCGGACGCCCGCCGCAGGGGCCGTTCCGGGCCCTCCTCGCGGTCCGGGCCACCGCACCGGCGGAGCCCCTATCATCGGCCGCATGCGGGACTCGATCACCAGGGACACCCGGCTCGCGCTGGACCTCGCCCTCACCGTCCGCCACGACGGCGACGGATCGGTCACCGACGACCTCGCCGACCCCGCCGGACTCACCGACTGGGTCCGCGCCCGTACCGCCGTGCTTCCCGCCGCCGAGGCGTTCGTCGCCGACGCGGGCCTGCTCACCGCCGTCCGCGACCTGCGCGCCGCCGTCCGCGCCCTCTTCGCGCACGCCGTACGCCCCGCCCCTCCGGGCCCCGCCGACGCGAGCCGCGTGCTGCCCGTGCCCGAGGCACTGCGCCGGCTGAACGAGGCGGCCGCCCGCACCCCCACCGTCCCGGTCCTCGACTGGGACGAGGACACCGGTCCGGCGGTACGGCCCCGCCCGGCTCCCGGCCACGCGGACGACCTCACCGCCGCCCTCGCCCGGGCCGCGATCGGGTTCCTCGCCGGCCCCGACCGGGACCGGCTGCGCGCCTGCCACGCACCCCGCTGCGTCCGCTACTTCGTGAAGGACCACCCCCGTCAGGAGTGGTGCAAACCGGCCTGCGGCAACCGTGCCCGGGTGGCCCGGCACCACGAGCGGCAGCGCCGGGCCGGGTAGCTCCGGCGGCTTCCGCCCGACCGTCCGAACCGGGGTGCGGGCACGTACCATGGCGACATGTCGTTCCTCCGCCGCCGCAGTGCCACACCCGCCGGGCCCGATTTCGACGTACTGGCCATGGACCCGGGCGACTGGCCCGGAAACCTCGGCGCCGGCCTGCTGCCGGCCCCCGACGGAAGCTGCCAGGGCGTCTTCCTGCGCTACGACCTGTTCGGCGGCCGCGGCCCCGCGATGATCATCGGCAACCTGCCCGAGGGCTCCCCGGCGCGGGACGTCCCCGAGGGTGAAGTCCCCTTCGAGGTCGGACAGCTGCTGCTCGCGCTGGAGAACGACGAGGAGGTGACCGTCACCGGCACCGAGGACGTGCCGGTGATGCAGGGCGACAACCTGCTGATCGTGCGCCGCGTGAAGATGTCCGAGGGACGCATCTCCTGCGTGCAGTTCGACCGCAGCGACAAGGTCCTGGTGACCATCGCCGCCTGGGACCGCCCCATCACCGACGACCTGTACGCCCTCCTCAAGCCGCTGCCGGCGGAGCTGTTCCAGCAGGGCTGACCCGCCCACGGACGACGACGGGCGCCCCCGGACCGCACCGGTCCGGGGGCGCCCGCCGCGTTGCGCGCGCTCCGGCGTTACGACGACGCCACGGTCACGTCCGCCGCCCGCACGAACCCGACCCGGTGGCCGAACTGGATCTCGTAGTACTGCTCCTTGCCGCGCACCACCTGGTGCGAGGCCGGGTCGAAGGTCACCGCGTAGTAGTACTCGCTCGGCACCTTGCCCCCGGTCACGTACTTCTGCCCGGCGAGCACCGTGTACGGCAGTGCCGACACCGTCTGGACCGGCACCCCCGCCGGGTAGGCCGCCGGCTCCGGGTAGGCGCGCCCGTACACGGGGACGGAGTCCAGCCCCTTGCGCGGGGTGATCACCTTCGCCTTGGCCGCCACGGCGACCGGGTTCTTCGCCGGGTTGCGGAACCAGGCCTTCTGGCCGAGGTACCAGATCGCGGTCCAGTCGCCCCAGCGGTCGGCGACCGCGTACTGCTGGCCGGTGGAGACGCGCGAGGACAGGTCGTTCACCCCGGTGGTCGGAGCGGAACCGAGGCCGATGTCCTTGATCAGCGGGGAGTTCTCGTCGTGGTCGGAGTACAGCCGTACCGCGCTCGACCCGTGCGGGGCGCAGGGCTCGCCGGCGCTCTCGCAGCCGGTGAACACCGGCCGGTGGGTGTCGTAGTCGGGGCGGACGGTGACGACGCCGGAGTTCTTGGCGCCGGTCGCCTTCAAGGGGCTGCCCAGCAGCTCGAAGTAGTGCCGCCAGTCCCAGTACGGCCCGGGGTCGGTGTGCATGCCGGGGATGGTGGCCGTGGTGGTCCCGGGGACCGTGTCATGACCGAGGATGTGCTGCCGGTCCAGCGGGATGCCGTGCTTGTCGGCGAGGTACCTCACCAGCCGGGCCGAGGACCGGTACATGGCCTCGGTGTACCAGGCGTCCGGGTCGGTGAGGAAACCTTCGTGCTCCAGGCCGATCGACGCCGCGTTGACGTACCAGTTGCCGGCGTGCCAGGCGACGTCCTTCGCCTTCACGTGCTGGGCGATGTGACCGTCGGTGGAGCGCAGGCTGTACTGCCAGGACACGTAGGTGGGGTCCTGGATCATGTCGAGGACACCCTCCCAGGCGCCCTCCGTGTCGTGCACGACGATGTACCGGATCCGCTGCGAGGCGGGCCGGTTCCCCAGGTCGTGGTTGCCGTAGTCGCTCTCGCCGAACTCCTCGTACGGCGCCGGGATCCACTCGCAGGACACGGTCCTCGGGCACTCCGTGGCGGCCGCCGAGCCGGTGCGCAGTCCGGCGCGGTCCAGCGCCGAGGCGTCGGGCGCGAGGTCCGGGCGGGCGTCCAGGGCGACCCGCTGCCCGGCGTCCGTGACGCGCCGCTCGCCGGCCCGGATCACCGCGAACACGTCGTTCGCGTACGCCGTCGCCGAGGCGCGGTCGTCGGCGCCGGAGAACAGCGCCACCGCCCCGTACCAGTCGGCCGGGTCGTCGCTGGCCGGCGCGCCCAGCCGGCGCTGCGCCTCGGCCAGCAGCGCCGCGCCGCCCGCCACGTTCGCCGCCGGGTCCTCGCGCAGCGTCTCGGTGCTCAGCCCGGTCAGCCGGGCGGCCTTCGGCAGGGTGGTCAGCCGGTCCGGCAGGGCGGCGGTGTCCGGGGTGCGCTCCGAGGGGAGCAGCGCGGGACGGGCGTCGTCGCCGCGCGGGTCCTCGGTGCCGGTCGCGTGGTGTCCGGCCGAGGCGAGGGCGGCCCGGGCGTCGGTGAGGTGCATGGGGCCGTAGCCGCCGGTGACGCTGGGGGCGCCGTCGTGCGCGTCCCAGCGGGACTGCAGATAGGAGACGCCCAGCAGGACGCTCTGCGGGACGTCGTACGCGGCCGCCGCGGAGGCGAACGCCTGTTGCAGCCGGGCGGTGGCCGGCGGGGCCGGGTCGGGCGCCGCGCCCAGCAGGGGCAGCGTCAACGCGGCCGCGGCCAGGGCGCCGAGGGCACCTCGGACGGCGCGGCGTGACGGCCCGGCCGCACGGCCGGGCTCGGTGGCGAGATCTCGCAATGCAGCCTCCTGGGACGGTCGGGCACGCGGTCAGTGGTACCGGTAGTCCGATGATCCGTCAATCATGCCCAGGAGGGCGTGAATGCCCTTGTCAATCGGGGTGTGGCGGGGTTTCGTGCCGGGCTGCGGCGGGACCTGCGGTGCGTCAGCGGTCTACACCGGTGACGCACCCCGTGGACCCGCTCCGGGCCGAAGTCCGCACCGCCCGCCTTGTCCCCGACTGCCCGCGGCGGCGCTCGCCTGCGGGCAGTCGCACGGGCGTCAGCGGGTGCCGACCGCGGCACGCACGGCCCGCCGGGCCAGCTGGCAGTCGTCGTGCAGCCGGCGCAGCAGCAACCGCTGCTCCTCCCCGGACGGCATGCCGCCCGGCTGGCTTGGCGCGGGCGCCATGTCGTGCATCGAACGCTGCACGGCCGTCTCGTAGGTGCGGATCTCCCGGGTCAGCACGAGCATCAGGTTCACCAGGAACGCGTCGCGTGAGGCGGGTCCCGCCGACTGGGCGATCTGACTGATCTGGCGCCGGGCCGCGGGAGCGTCACCGAGGACGGTCCACAGGGTCGCCAGGTCGTAGCCCGGCAGGTACCAGCCCGCGTGCTCCCAGTCCACCAGCACCGGACCGGCCGGCGAGATGAGGACGTTGGAGAGCAGCGCGTCACCGTGGCAGAACTGGCCCATGCCCTGCCGCCCCGTCGCCAGGGCGATGCCGTGCAGCAGTTTCTGCAGGTCGCCGAGGTCCCGGTCGGTGAGCAGCCCCAGCTCGTGGTAGCGGTTGATGCGGGCCGCGTAGTCCAGTGGCGCGTCGAACGTCCCGGCCGGAGGCCGCCAGGAGTTGAGCCGGCAGATCGCGCCGAGTGCCGCCCTGATGTCCGCCCGGGGCGGTGCCTCCACCGGGTGCCGCTGCAGCGCCGCCACCCGTCCGGGCAGGCGCTCGATGACCAGCGTGCAGTTGTCCGGGTCCGCTGCGATCAGCCGGGGCGCCCGCACGGGCGGACGCTGCCGGACGAACGAGCGGTATGCCGCTATTTCGTGCCGGATCCGTTCGCTCCAGACGGGGGAGTGGTCCAGTAAGCACTTGGCGACCGCGGTGCTGCGGCCCGTGGTGCCGACCAGGAGGACCGACCGGCCGGTGCGGCGCAGCACCTGGACCGGAGCGAACTCCGGACAGATGCGGTGCACCGACGCGAGCGCGGTGCGCAGCTGGGCGCCCTGCGGGCCGGAGAGGTCGAGCCGTCCGCTGAGCGGCTGGGTGCCCGGTCCCGCGAGGCGCCGTGCGTTGCCTCCGCCGAGCACGGGGTTCGCCGGGCGCGCGGGGGCGAGGTAGGGGCCGCTGTCCGACGGACGCGAACGCAGCGGCCGGGGCGGGGCGGACACGGAGGACGATGCTGCGTACATGGGTGATACAGATCCCTTCGTGTGCCTGCGACATCAGTGCACCACCCAACCCGGCCGCCCGGCCGCACCCTGGGGGAATGCCCCTACGGCGACGGGGTCGTGGTGGCGCGTTCCTACTCGACACCCGATGTCCCCTGGCACACCATCTGGCGCACCCTGGCGAACCCTGGCGAATAGTCGCCCGGCAACCCGCACCGGGCTACTGTCAACTCAGCCGAGAACCTGGGGGCTTGACGTGAGCGGACAACCCAACACCCGGCTCTCGGACCTGTTCGGCCTGGCCGGCTGGTCCAAGGGCGAACTCGCGAGGCTGGTCAACCGGCAGGCGGCGGCCATGGGCCATCCGCAGCTGGCGACCGACACCTCCCGGGTGCGGCGGTGGATCGACATGGGAGAGATCCCGCGCGATCCGGTGCCGCGGGTGCTGGCGGCTCTGTTCACCGAGCGTCTCGGCCGTGTCGTGACCATCGAGGATCTCGGTCTGGTCCGGCACGGGCGTACGGGGAAACGGCCACGCGGCGGGAGTGCGGAACATCCCGACGGAGTGCCGTGGGCGCCCGAGCGGACGGCCGAGGTCCTCACCGAATTCACGGGAATGGACCTCATGCTCAACCGACGCGGCCTGGTGGGTGCGGGTGCCGCCCTCACCGCGGGCTCCGCACTCAGCAGCGCCATGCACGACTGGCTGCACACCGATCCTGCCCTCACCGCCGACGCACCCCGCCTCCACGATCCGCTGCACGCCGACCCCGCCGGGTTCGACCGCTACGAGGCCGCGCCCATCGGGTCGCAGGAGATCGAGGAACTGGAGCGCTCCGTGGAGGTGTTCCGTGCCTGGGACGCCGCCCGCGGCGGCGGTCTCCAGCGCAAGGCGGTGGTCGGCCAGCTCAACGAGGTGGGCGGCATGCTCGCCTACCACCATCCGCCCCACCTCCAGCGGCGCCTGTGGGGCGTCGCCGCCAACCTCGCCGTGCTCGCCGGCTGGATGTCGCACGACGTGGGCCTGGAACCGACGGCGCAGAAGTACTTCGTCATCGCCGCCCACGCGGCCCGGGAGGGCGGCGACCGCCCGCGCGCCGGGGAGGCGCTGTCCCGGGCGGCACGCCAGATGGTGCACCTGGGCAAACCCGACGAGGCGCTCGACCTGATGAAGCTCGCCCAGTCCGGTTCGGGCGAGCAGGTGCTGCCGCGCACCCGCGCCATGTTCCACACCATCGAGGCCTGGGCGCAGGCGTCCATGGGCAAGGGACAGGCGATGCGCCGCACCCTGGGCCGGGCCGAGGACCTGTTCGTCTCCGACAAGGGGGACGTGCCGCCGCCGAACTGGATGCAGCTGTTCAACGAGGCGGACCTGTACGGCATGCAGGCCCTGGCGTACCGCACGCTCGCGGAGTTCGAACCGGGCGCGGCCGCGCACGCCCAGCACTACGCGGACAAGGCGCTCGCCCTGCGGGTGGACGCCCAGCAGCGGTCGAAGATCTTCGACTTCCTGTCGATGGCCTCCGCCTGCTTCATCGCCGACGACCCCGAACAGGCCGACCGGTTCGCCCGGCTCGCGCTGGTGTCGATGGGGCAGAACTCCTCGCGCCGCACCTGGGACCGGCTGCGCCAGATGTACCGGCTCACCGCCGAGTACTCCTCATACCCGAGGATCCAGGAGCTGCGGGAGGAGATCGAGCTGGCGCTGCCCCGGCCCCGGGGGAAGGGCGGCAGCGCCCAGGCGTGATGGCCGGGCCGGCGGCCGCTACGAGGCGACCCGGGCCACCAGCACGCAGGCGTGGTCCGCACGCTCTCCTTCACCGAACTCCCGTACGACCTCCCGGACGCAGTCCTGGGCGGAGCGGTCCCCGGCGAACCGGGGTGCCAGGGCGAGGAGTCGGTGGACGGCGCTCGCCCCGGTGCGCCCGGGCACCAGGCCGTCGGTGTGCAGCAGGAGCAGGTCACCGGTCTCCAGGGTCTCCTCGGCCTGCCTGTGTCCGGAGCCCGGGGCGGCGCCGAGCAGCACGCCTCGCGGTGTGTCCAGCGCCCGCCCCGCCCGGCCGCGGTACAGCAGCGGGGCGGGGTGTCCGGCCTGCGCCCACACCACGGCGCGGGTCTCGGGCCGGTAGCGCAGGCAGACGGCACTGGCCAGGGCGGGCTGGGCGGAGGTGTCGAGCAGCCGGTCGAGGCAGTCCAGCAGGGGCCCGGGCGGGGTGCCGGTCATCGCCATGCCCCGTACGGCGCCGAGCAGCATGGCCACTCCGGACGCGGCGCCGACGCCGTGCCCGGTGAGCTCGCCGACGCCGAACAGGGTGGTCCCGTCAGGCAGTTCGAGGGCGTCGTACCAGGCGCCGCCGATCGGGGTCCGCCCCGAGGGCGGCAGATGGGCGGCGGCAAGGTCCAGGGCCCGGGGGCCGTGTCGCGGGAGCCGCAGGGAGCCGTGCCAGGCGGGCAGCACGGCCTCCTGCAGCTCGACCGCGAGCCGGTGTTCGCTCCGCGCGGCGGCGTGCCGGTGCCGGTGCAGCGAGTCACGGGTCTCGCTCACCGCGCTGCGACAGCGGCGCAGTTCGCTGACATCGCGCAGGACCGCCCACATCGAGACGGTGCTGCCGTCGGCGCCGAGCACCGGTTCGCCCATCATGTGCACGGTCCGTGTGCCGTCGTCCGGGCGCAGGACCCGGAACTCCCCGTCGATGGGGCGGCCGTCGACCAGGCAGCCGGTGACCATGTCGGTCAGTCTCGGCCGGTCCTCGTCGAGCACGAGGGAGGGGAGTTCGTCGAGGGTGAGCGGGGGAGCGGCCGGGTCGCGGCCCAAAATCCGGTACAGCTCGCCGGACCAGCTCACCTCGTCGGTGAGGAGGTCCCACTCCGCGCTGCCGACCCGGCTGAGCAGGGAGGCGCGGGGCGGGGCCGTCGGCGTGGCCAACTCCTCGCCGGGAGCGCCGTGGTCGCCCGAGTCGCCGGACGCCCGCAGCGGGTCCTCACGCAGCTGCGCCAGGTGTTCGTCCAGGTCGTCGAGCTGGTGCAGCGCCAGGTCGTAGAGCGCGCGACGCCAGCGCTCCCGGGGGTCCCCCGCGTCGGCCGGGGTGTCGCGGCGCACCGCGTCCACCTCGCCCTTGAGCCGACGGGTCTGCGAGATGAGCGCGTCGACCGGGCCGCCTCCCGGCGGCCGGGCGGCTGGGCGGTCCGCGGAGAGAGGGGACGGCATGACGCACTCCGATGCGGGACGGTACGGCCTTGGGCCGGCGGAGGGACCGTTACGACTGTTGCACAGCCCGCGACGCACTGTAAGGGATTCGGCAACACACGATAAGGTGATGCCTTTGGCATATGCCAGCGTCTCCCGGAGTTACCGCGGGGTAGTCCCGCGATGCGCGATCGGTTCCGCAACTCCCATGGTACGCAAGTGGCCTGACACCCCGTCAGAAGCTTTAACGGGTCCACTCGTACGTTCGACATGCGCGTACGTGTTCGGGAACGGTCCCCGGGTCGCCCGCGGACCGCCCCCGGCCGTCAGAAGCGCAGGACGGCGGCCATCCGGTCCGCGTCCCCGAGGCTGCCGTCCGGCACGAACCGCACCTCGGCACCGGTCTCCAGGCACTGCTCGACGATCTCGTCCACGATGTCCTCGCGGGCGTCCAGATCACCGTCCTCGGCGATGATCAGATGCTCGCCGTCGTCACGCACGGTGATCCGGTAGTTCTCCTCGACGGCCAGCAGCCTGATCCGCCCTTCGCGGGCGCTCTGCCACAGCTCGTCGACGCCGGCCGCGAACTCCTTGCGGCCGCGGGCGGACTCCAGGGAGCGCCGCACGTCCTCGGTACGCCGCCGCGCCTCCTCCTCCAGCGCCGGCCGCACCGCCTGCCACACCGCCTCGTGCGAGCCGCGCGCCAGCCCGCCGTGCGGCACCTGCACGGCGTCCTTGCAGACACCGCCGAACTCGCACAGCAGCGACAGCGCCGCCGGCTCGCCGGTGATGAAGAGCGGCCGCGGGTGGGCGCGCAACAGGGAGGTCGCCGCCGTGGCCGCGTCACGCAGGAACCGGCGGGTGTCCTCGTCCCGGTAGTTGCTGGGCTGGTCACCGGCCCGCTCCACCCGCTCGGGGTCGAAGTTCGGCTCCTCACGGACCAGCGGGAAGCCGCCGACGCGCTCCTCCACCACCCGGTCCGTGCCGCCGCTCCACAGGGTGGCCCGGTCGGCGGCGACGGACAGCACCCAGAACGGGCGCTCCGCCGTCTGCGCGGAGACCAGGTTGCGGGTCAGGAAGGTGTCGGAGAGGACGACGCGCTCGGGAACGCTGCGGGCCAGGGACCACACCTGGTGCTCACCGGGTGCGGCGAAGATGGCCAGCCCGTCCTCGGCGTGCGCCAGGTCGACCTCGGCCAGGGCCCGGTCGAGCTGGTCCGCCACGTCGGCGCGCCGGTCGCGGGACACCGACGGATCGGACTCCAGCTTCTTCTTCGCCTCGGCCACCATGGTGCGCAGCCGCACGGCGTCCTCGGTGCTCAGCGGGTTGCGCCGGTTGGTCGGGGTCAGGACCGACACCGCCGGATAGGGCCGTGGGCGGCGAAGCTCGGCGAGGGCGGAGGGACTCAGATCGTGCTCCATGACAGCACCATAGGGCGGAATCAGCGGTAGGGCATTCGGGGCAAAGCGCCCGCCGTGCCCGTGTGGGGCCGGGGCGGTCCCGGGTGCACGCTGGTGGGGGAGGTGACCGCGATGGCGGGGCTGGTCGTGGAGCGGGACGCGGACGGGTGGACGGTCGTCGTCCGGCTGGCGTGGTGGGAGGCGTTGCTGGCGCGCCGCCGCGAGGTCCGGATGCCGCTGTCCCAGGTGACGGCGACGGGGGTGGAGCCCGACTGGTGGCGCGCGATGCGCGGCACCCCGGTCGTCGGCCGCTGCCGGCCCGGCAGGTTCTGCGTGGGGGAGCGGGAGCACGTCCTCGGCCGCGACTTCGTCGCCGTACGGGCGGGTGTCCCGGCGGTCCTGCTGGACCTGCGGGCTCCGGCGCCGTTCGTCCGGCTGGCGGTGTCCGTGCCCGACGCGGGGCAGGCGGCGAAGACACTGCGGCGTCACCTCGGCGGGGACGAGGGCGAGGAGCCCGGCCCCCGGTGGGTGGCGTCCGGGTAGACCGCGCCCGGTGCCCGGACTCAGATCCGGTCCTCGTCGTCCGCGCCGCAGGAACTGCCGGACGGCGGCAGGGAGCCGTAGAGCAGGAAGTCGTCGATCTTGCGATGGACGCACTTGGACGAGCCGTACCCGGTGTGGCCCTCGTTCCGGTTGTCCAGCACCACGGCCGACGGTCCCAGCCGCTTCGCCGTCTGCTCGGTCCAGTAGTACGGGGTCGCCGGGTCGCCCCGGGTGCCGACCAGCAGCATCTTCGGGGTGTCGAGGTCCTTGACCTCCTCCCGGATGTAGTCGGTGCCCTTCGGGCGGCCGTGGCACAGCACCACCTGGGCGAGCCGGTACGGGCCGAACACCGGCGACGCCTCCTCGTAGGCTGTGCGCAGCCGCGCCAGGTCGCGGGCCAGTTGCCCGGCGCCGGGACGGTCGGGGTCGTCCGCGCAGTTCACCGCCATCAGCGCCGCCGGGAGGTTGTCCAGCGGTACGTCCTCCGCGTCGGCGAGCGGCTCGTCCGACGGCGACGGTGCCGGGGCCATCCCGCCGGTCGCCAGGGCCTCCACGCCGTGCGTGTCCCCGTCCTCCATCAACTGGGCGAGCGCCCGCTGGAGCACGGGCCACATCTCCTTGGTGTACAGCCCCTGCGCGATGGCGCCGGCCAGGTCCTGGCCGGTGAACTCGTAGCCGAAGTCGGTCGGTACGGGGGTGTCGTCGAGCGAGGCGACCAGGTCCACGACGTGCTCGCGGGCGGCGCGCGCGTCCTGCCCGAACGGACAGGCGAGCTCCTCGGTGCACCAGGTGAGGAAGTTGTCGAGCGCCGTCTGCTGCCCCCGGGCACTGGCCAGCCCTTGCTCGGCCAGCGGTTCGGTCAGCGTGTCCACGCCGTCCAGCGCCATCCGCCCCACCTTGTCGGGGAACCGCGCCGCGTAGACAGCGCCCAGCCGGGTCCCGTAGGAGAACCCCAGGTAGTGGAGCTTCTTGTCGCCGAGCGCCTGACGCATCACGTCCAGGTCGCGGGCCACGTCCACGGTGCCCATGTGGGCGAGGACCGGACCGGAGTGCTCGGCGCACTCGGCCGCCACCTCGCGCAACTGCCGCAGCGCGTCGCGTGGATCGGACGTCTCCTCGCCGTCGGTCGCCTCCAGCGCGCGGCTGGTGGCGTCGGTCCCGCAGCTCACCGGCGCCGAACGGCCCACGCCCCGGGGGTCGAACGACACCACGTCGTAGCCCTCGGTCAGCCCCAGGAAGTCCTTGCGGCCGTGCGCGAGGCCCATCACCCCCGAGCCGCCCGGGCCGCCGAAGTTCAGCAGCACCGAGCCGCGCCGGTCGCCGGAGGCGCGGTAGCGGGCGAGGGCCAGGTCGAGGGTGCCCTCGTCCGGCTTCGCGTAGTCGAGCGGCACGGTGACCGTGCCGCACTGCAGGTCCTTCGGCAGCTCCGTGCCCTCGCACGCCGCCCAGCGGACCTTCTGGTCGTAGAACCGGCCCAGGTCCGGCTCCGCGCGCCCGGTCGCCGTCAGGCCCGTGGCCAGCAGGACCAGCCCGACCGCCCCGGCGGCCGCGCAGCGCCGCACGGAGGGCGACAGGGCGCGGTGCCCGCCCCGGAGTCGCTCGGTCAGCTCGGCCAGCATCGATGCCTCCCAGGACGCCCCGACCGGCGTCCTCGCCCACCATAAGCGGGCCCCGCGGCCCCCGCCCGTCGGCCGAGCGGCGCCGGTGAGAACCCGTGAGCAGGCGTTCGGGCACCGCGAGTTCGACGGTCTTTGCCGGAGGTTCGAGTCGCGGGCCCCCCGATGGGGTGAACCGGCTGCGGCATACGGAGGACCCATAACCCGGATGCCACGTCCGCGTTCTACCCGGTGGCGGGCGAACGCTCGTGACCAAGTCTGGAAGGCAGGGAACCTCATGCGAAGGGTTACCCGAAACGGTGTGATCGCCGTCGCCGCCGCGTCGGGCGCGATGGCCGTGGCGATGCCGGCGTACGCCGATTCCGGGGCGGAGGGCGTCGCGGCCGGATCGCCCGGAGCGGTGTCCGGCAACACCGTTCAGCTCCCGGTGGACGCCCCGGTGAACGTGTGCGGGAACACGGTGAACGTGGTGGGCCTCCTCAACCCCGCCGCGGGCAACACCTGCGTCAACGAGGACGCACGGCACGAGGACGCGTCCCACGGCTCCGCGACCGGGGAGTCCGGCGTGTCCGGCGCGTCCGGCGGGTCCCACGGATCGGGCGCCTCCGCCGAGAGCGACACGTACGGCTCGCCGGGCCTGCTGTCCGGCAACGGCGTGCAGCTGCCGGTGCACGTCCCGGTCAACGTGAGCGGCAACAGCGTGAACGTGGTCGGCATCGGCAACCCGTCCACGGACAACAGCTCCGTCAACGCCCCCGGCGAGGAGCCCGCGCCCGAGCGGGCCGTCCCGGCCCGTACCCTCCCCGCCCCGGTGCCGCAGCACGCGGCCCCCGCGGAGCACGTCGCGCTCGCCGAGACCGGCGCCGGCCGGACGGTTCCGGTCCTCGCGACCGGCGCCGCGCTCTTCCTGGGCGGAGTGGCCCTGTACCGCCGCGCCCGGCTGCGCTCGGGCGTCTGACCGCCCGCGGAAACGGTCCGCCGCCCCCGTCCCGCCCATTGGTGGGCCGGGGCGGCGGACCGCGGCCGGTCCGGCCGGGGTCAGTCGCGCCCGTCGTGGAACCGCCGGTGCAACTCCCGGATGTCCTCGGTCAGTTCGGGCACCGGCCCGGCCACGGTCACGTCCGGGGCGACCGCGGGGACGGGAAGCGGCCGTACGGGCGAGGCGGGCACGCCCCAGTCCGTCAGCCAGGACACCAGCTGCTCGGACGACGCGACGTACACGATGCGTCCGAGGCCCACCCAGGCATGGGCGGCGGCGCACATCGGGCAGTGCTCACCGGACGTGTAGACCGTGGCCGCGGCCCGCTCCTCGGGCGTCATGTGCGCCGCCGACCAGCGCGCCAGCTCGAACTCGGGATGCCGGGTGCGGTCGCCGGAGGCCACCCGGTTGTGGTCCTCGGCGAGCACCGTGCCGTCGCCGGCCACCAGCACCGAACCGAACGGCTCGTCGCCCGACTCCAGCGCCTCGGCCGCGAGCTCCACACACCGCCGCAGGTACGGCAGTTCGTCGTCCCGCACATCCATGGTCCCGTCCCGTCTCCGCACCGGCATGATCGGCAGCAACCCTAATCCCGTTGCTCCCGCCACCGGCGGATGATGCACTTCCGCCATGAACCGCGCCGCCGCCCCCGCCCTGCTCGCCCGCCACGACCGTGAACTACGGGAGGGAGCCCGCCCCGACGGTCCCGACGACACGGTCGAACGCGTCGGCCGGGTGGTGCGCCGGACCGCCCCCGCACACGGCTGGAACGGCGTGGTCTGGTCCGACCTGGACGCGGCCGACGCGGACGCCGCGATCGCCGAGCAGATCGCGCACTACACAGCGCTCGGTCTCCCCTTCGAGTGGAAGCTGTACGGCCACGACCTCCCGGCCGACCTCGGACCGCGGCTCCTCGCGGCCGGGTTCACGCCCGAACCGGCGGAGACGCTGATGGCCGGGGAGATCGGCCGCCTCACCCTGGACGCCGAACTGCCCGACGGGGTACGGGTCGTGCCGGTCACCGACGAGGCCGGAGTGGCTCAGGTCGCCGCGGTCCACGAGCGGGCGTTCGGCGACGACGCGTCCTGGCTGCGCCGGCAACTGCTCGACCGGCTGACCGCCGCCCCGGACGACGTCGTCGCCGTCCTGGCCCTGGCCGGGGACGTGCCCGTCAGCGCGGCGCGCATGGAACTGGTCCCGGGTACCGGCTTCGCGGGTCTGTGGGGCGGCGGCACGGTACCGGCCTGGCGGGGCCGCGGTATCTACCGCGCCCTGGTCGCCCACCGCGCCCGCATCGCCGCGGACCGCGGCTACCGGTACCTCCAGGTCGACGCCTCCGACCAGAGCCGCCCCATCCTGGAACGCCTCGGCCTCACCCCACTCGCGACCACCACGCCTTACGTGTACGAGGTTTCGGGCAGGGCCTCTGTGTCGTGTCAGGAAGAGCAGAAAGAGGAAGCAGCTGCTCGTGGTGGCGGCCGGGGCCCGGCACGCGCGTGAAGTGGCGGCCACGTGGTGGCGGCGGACGGGCCGGGCGCGGTCAGGGACTCGGAGGGGCCTTCTCGTGTCCGAAGCGACGGGTGGCTGCCGGAGCCGGCCACGGGCCACCGGCGTCATGGGCGAAGCCCACGGTTCCGGCCGGCCCCGCCCGGGCCGGCCGGAGGGGGTCAGCGGCCGGACTTCGCGCGGTCGAGCGCCGCCACGCCCACCGCGGCGAGGCCGATCTGGATCAGCCACTCCACCCAGTCCACGCCCTTGGTGTCCGCGACCCCGAACGCCGAGGCGAGCGCCGAGCCGAGCAGGGCGGCGACGATGCCGACCAGGATCGTCCACAGCACCCCGATGCGCTGGCGGCCCGGGACCACCAGCCGGCCCAGGATGCCGATCACGACGCCGATGATCAGGGCACTGATGATGCCGTCGATCTCCGTGTCCTCCCCTTTCCGAGTCCTCCGCCGACAGGCGTCTGCCCACTGCCCGGGGCGCCAGTCGTCCGGACGCCGAAGGGCCGGCCCGCGACGTGCGCGGACCGGCCGAGGGGGAGTTCTGCGCGGGCCCTACGACCTGGCCTTGGAGGACGCCCTGAGCGCCGTTGCGGCGCAGGCGGTGCCCAGGATCACGGCGAGGGCGCCGATGATGATGTTGTTCCAGATCACCCCCGCGTCGGGGTTCGTGCCCACGACCCATGGAGAGATGATCATCCAGATGCCCAGTGCGCACATGGCACCGCTGAGGCCGTACATACGCGAGGGGGCCGCCGTGAACCCCAGGGCGAGCAGACCGATCGCGATGCCCACGATCAGGTTGTGCGTCACGAGCGGGGGCTGGCTCGTCGTGTAGTGGAGGATCCACGGCGAAACCGCGCAGTACAGGCCGAGCAGGAACACCGGGCCGTCCACGAAGGCCACGTCACGGCCGCCGAGGACACGTTCGTACCGTGCCCGCATTTCCGGCGCGTCCGGATGGCTGGAGAGATCACCGCGCTGGTGAGAGACGTTGGCCATGACTCGTCTCCTTTGACTGGCAGGCCTGGTTGCGTCTGGGTGCGGTATGCGGTAATCACCGCATACGTTCCATTGTGCGCTTATTTCTCCTTTATGCGACTTCGGGCGGAGGTCTTGTGGGTCTTCCGACCCCATGGGCATGTACGCGCCACGATGACTGGTCTAAACCCTTGACTGGTACAGACCAAAGCGCTTGAGTGTGCTCCACACCCCCCACCACGGCCGCCCCCACGCCGTGACCGGCCCCGCCGGCGCGTGCGGGCGAGGCCTCGCCCCGGCATGTCCTCGCCTTGGGAGCGGCCGTGTTCCGCGAAGGAGTTGATCTCGTGTCGAGACGCCGCATCGCCGCCGTGACCGCCGCCCTCGTCCTCGCCGGAAGCGCGCCGCTGCTGGTCCCCGCCGCCGCCACCACCGCCTCGGCCGCCGCCGCGGCCGCGTGTTCCAGCTACCCCGCCTGGGTCGCCGGACAGTGGTACGAGGCCGGCGCGATCGTCCGCTACACCGACGGCAAGGCGTACGTCGCCGAGCACGCCAACCCGGGCTACGACCCGGTCATCAGTACCTGGTACTGGGAGCCGTACGCCTGTGACAACGGCCCCGGCACGCCCGTCGGGAACTTCGTGGTGACCGAGGCCCAGTTCAACCAGATGTTCCCTAACCGGAACGGGTTCTACACGTACAGCGGTCTCACCGCCGCCCTGAGCGCCTACCCCGGCTTCGCCAACACCGGCAGTGACACGGTGAAGAAGCAGGAGGCCGCCGCCTTCCTCGCCAACGTCAGCCACGAGACCGGCGGCCTGGTGCACGTCGTGGAGCAGAACCAGGCCAACTACCCGCACTACTGCGACTGGAGCCAGCCGTACGGCTGCCCGGCCGGCCAGGCCGCCTACTACGGGCGCGGCCCGATCCAGCTGAGCTGGAACTTCAACTACAAGGCGGCGGGCGACGCGTTGAACATCGACCTGCTGGGCAACCCCTGGCTGGTGCAGAACGACGCGGCCGTCGCCTGGAAGACCGCCCTGTGGTACTGGAACACCCAGTCCGGCCCGGGCAGCATGACCGGCCACGCCGCCATGGTGAACGGGGCCGGCTTCGGCCAGACGATCCGCAGCATCAACGGCTCCCTGGAGTGCGACGGCAGGAACCCGGCGCAGGTGCAGAGCAGGGTGACGACGTACCAGCGGTTCACCCAGATCCTGGGGACGACGCCCGGCGGCAACCTGTACTGCTGACGCCGGCCGCTGGGCGTGGTGTCATGCACCTGACCTAACTCCGGGTGGGCCGCACCCCATGGGTACGGCCCGCCCCTCCGGACGAAGGGAACCCCGCATGCGCACCCCCCACGCCCTGCTCGCCACCGCCGTCACGGCCGCCGCGCTCGCCGCGGCGGTCCTGGTACCCGTGCCCGCCGCGGGCGCCGACGCGGTGCCGCCGCCCGGCACCTACTACGTGCAGAGCGCCGTCACCGGGTTCAACGCCGCAGACACCTCAGGCACGGTCGAGCAGCACCGGCCACGCGGCGACGAGGACCGCCAGCAGTGGGCCCTGCGTCCCGACGGCGCCGAGCACCTTCTGGAGAACACCGACAGCCCCGGCACCTGCCTCGGACGGGTGGGCGACCAGGCCCGTACCGTGGCCTGTGCGACCCCCGAGGCCCGTTGGCGGATCACCCCGCTCGGCGCCGACCGGTACACGCTCGCCGCACCCGGCACCGACAGGCACCTCACCGTCGCCCCGAAGCCCGCCGGCGCCACCCACCCCGCCCCGCTGACCGTGACCACCGGCACGGGCGACCTCGCCGCCTGGTACCTCACCCCCGTCGACGCGCGCGGCGGGGACATGCCGCCACGGGAGCGACGCACCCTGGACCAGGTCACGTTCCTCACCGCCCACAACGCCTACGCCAACGGCGTCGACGGCGGTTTCGCCCCGCCCTTCGTCAACCTCTTCCCCAACCAGAGCCGGGGCGTCCAGCAGCAACTCGCCGACGGCGTGAGGGGGTTCATGCTGGACATCCACCAGACGCCGGACGGTGCCATCCTCTGCCACAACAGCTGCACCCTGGTGCGCAGACCCGTCGCCCTGTGGGTCGACCTCCAGCGGATGGTCGACTTCCTGCGCGCCCACCCCGAGGAGTTCGTCACCGTCTTCCTGGAGGACTACGTCGACCCGGCAGTCCTGCGCGCCGAACTGGACCGCGTCCAGGGGCTGTCGGACGTGCTCTACCGCCCCGACCGCACCGGGGTGCGGGAGAACGGTTGGCCCACGATGGGCGAACTGGCGGCCGCCGGACACCGGTTGCTCATCTTCACCGACCACAGCAAGGACGCCGACCGGTCGGCCGGGCTGACCCGCGACAGCTTCGGCGTGATGTACCAGCGCGAGTGGACCGTCGAGAACCACTGGTCGATGGGCCCGGGCGTCGGCACCTCCGACTGGTCCTGCTACAGCCGCTGGCACGACGCGAACACCGTCGCCCCGCTGACCCGCACCGAACCCGGCTTCCGTCCCCTGTTCGTGATGAACCACTTCCGGGACGCCGCCCTCGCCTCCACGGCCGCCACCGACAACGCCAAGCTCGCCGACCGGGCCCGCCGGTTCTGCCAGCCGGCCGCCCGCAAGAAGCCCACCTACCTCGCCGTCGACCGCTACGACCTGGGCGATCCCGCGTCCGCCGTCGCCGCGCTGAACACCTACGCCTACCCGTAGGGGACCGCGCCTCCCGCCCCGGACCGGGCCACCGGGGCGGGACTGGCGTTCCCCGCAGTTTTACGTATAACCTCTCCGGTCAACCCCTGCGAGAGGTGACGATGAGACGTATTGCCCTGGTCACCCTCGTCGTCCGCGACTACGACGAGGCGATCCGCTTCTACACGGAGGCCCTCGGTTTCCGGCTCGCCGAGGACGCGCCCCGGCCGGACGGCGGCCGCTGGGTCGTCGTCGAGCCCGGAACCGGACACACCGGCGCCGCGCTGCTGCTGGCGCGCGCCGCGGGGGAGGAGCAGCGGGCCCGGGTGGGCGACCAGACCGGCGGGCGTGTGGGCTTCTTCCTGCACACCGACGACTTCGCCCGCGACCACGCCCGGATGACCGCCGCCGGGGTGACCTTCCTGGAGGAGCCGCGCCACGAGCTCTACGGCTCGGTCGCCGTCTTCCAGGACCTCTACGGCAACCGCTGGGACCTGCTCCAGCCCGCCGACTCCTGATCCAGCCGCACCATCGCCGAACGACCTGCCGAGGAACCTCCAGCCATGTCATCTACGCGCATAGACGCCCACACGATCCGCCGCCTCCCCAAGGCGGTCCTGCACGACCACCTCGACGGCGGCCTGCGCCCGGCCACCGTCGTCGAGCTGGCCGAGGCCGTCGGCCACACGCTGCCCACCACCGACCCGGACGAGCTCGCCGCCTGGTACGTGGAGGCCGCCAACTCCGGCGATCTGGTCCGCTACATCGCCACCTTCGAGCACACCCTCGCCGTGATGCAGACCCGCGAGGGCCTGCTGCGCACCGCCGAGGAGTACGTCCTGGACCTCGCCGCCGACGGCGTCGTCTACGGCGAGGTGCGCTACGCCCCCGAGCTGAACACCCGCGGCGGGCTGACCATGGCCGAGGTCGTGGAGACCGTCCAAGAAGGTCTGGCCGCCGGCATGGCCAAGGCCGCCGCCGCCGGGACGCCCGTCCGCGTCGGCACCCTGCTGTGCGGCATGCGCATGTTCGACCGCGTCCGTGAGGCCGCAGACCTGGCCGTCGCCTTCCGTGACGCGGGCGTCGTCGGCTTCGACATCGCCGGCGCCGAGGACGGCTTCCCGGCCGCCGACCACCTCGCCGCCTTCGAGCACCTGCGCCGCGCGAGCGTGCCGTTCACCATCCACGCCGGCGAGGCCCACGGGCTGCCCAGCATCCACCAGGCCGTCCAGGTGTGCGGCGCCCAGCGCGTCGGGCACGGCGTGCGCATCACCGAGGACATCCCCGACCTCGCGGGCGGCAAGCTCGGGCGGCTCGCCGCCTGGGTCCGCGACCGCCGGATCGCGCTGGAGATGTGCCCCACGTCCAACCTCCAGACCGGCGCCGCGACCTCGATCGCCGAGCACCCGATCACCCCGCTGAAGGACCTCGGCTTCCGGGTCACCGTCAACACCGACAACCGGCTCGTCTCCGGCACCACCATGACCCGCGAGATGTCCCTGCTGGTCGAGCAGGCCGGCTGGACCGCCGAGGACCTGCGCACGGTCACGCTGAACGCGGTGAAGAGCGCCTTCCTGCCGTACGACGAGCGCGCCGCGCTGATCCGGGACGTGGTCCTGCCGGGTTACGCCTCCGCGCTCTGAAGCAGTCCCCGGACGTAGGCGGCCTGTCCGACGTGCTGGAGGTCGTCGGACAGGACGCTGACCAGGCGCACGCCCAGGGTGACCGGCGGGTCCCAGTTCTCGTCGACGACGCGTTCCAGGTCCTTCGCGGTGAGCGTCCGCAGGGCGCCCAGGGTCTGCTCGTGGACGGCGTCGTGATAGCCGGTCAGCAGGTCCCCGGAGTCGACGCGCACCTTGGCGACCTGCGCCGGGGAGTGGCCGAAGCCCGTCGTGCCGCGCGGCAGGCCGAGTCCGAACCGCTTCTCCCAGCCGCCGGAGAGCCACACCTGGTCGAGCCCGAAGGCGTCCGCCATGTGGTCGTCCTGGATCCGGGTGAGGTGCCACACCAGCCAGGCGATCGTGTTGGCGTCGGGGCCGGGTTGTGCGGCGAGGTCGTCGGGGTCCAGGCCCTCCACGGCGGCGTGGACCTCTTCCCGGATGCGGCCGAAGCCGTCGATGAGGATGTCCTTGGCATGCATGGGTCCAGCGTCGCGCACCTTTCCGCGTCACGCGCCCTCGGTGTCCAGCAGCGTCATCAGCGCCCGCGCCGCCGGACTGGTGGCCCGCGGCGCGGGGACCAGCGCCACCGTCTCGTACGCCGCCTCGCCGGTGTCCTTGAGCGGCAGCGCGGTGAGCGAGGGCCGCTTGTGCCGGAAGTGCCGCGGCACGACCGCCACGCCCAGGTTCTCGTCGACCAGGTCGAGCAGGCTGTGCACGTCGTTCACCTCCAGCGCCACCGTGCGCCGTACGCCCGCGACGGCGAAGGCGGCGTCGGTGGCGCGGCGCGGCCCCCAGTCGGGGTGGAAGTCGACGAACACCTCGTCGGCCAGGTCCTGCGGAGTCACCGGGGCCCCGGCCCGGGCGATCTGGTGGTCGGGGTGGCACAGCACCGTCATCGGCTCCCCGGTCAACGGTACGGCGCGCAACTGGTCGGGGTCCGCGTCGGTGCGGTAGGCGAAGGCGAGGTCGAGCCGTCCGGCCGCGACCTCCTCGGCCAGCGCCGCCGAGCCCCACTGCCGCAGTCGTATCTCCACGTCCGGGTGACGCCGCCGGAACGCGGCGAGCAGCTCTGCCACGTTCACCCCGGCGATGCACTGTTCCGTCCCCACCGCGAGGGTTCCGCGCAGCACCCCCTGCACCGCGGCCACCGCTTCGTGCGCGGCCCGCACCTGTGCCAGGATGCGCTCGGCCTCCGCGAGCAGCGCCCGTCCCGCCTCGGTGAGCGTCACCCTGCGGGTGGTCCGTACGAACAGGGGCGTCTGCAGCTCACGCTCCAGCGCCCGGATGGACGCCGACAGGCCCGACTGGGAGACCAGCAGCCGTTCCGCCGCGCGGGTGAAGTGCTGGTCCTCGGCGACGGCCACGAAGTGCTGGAGATGGCGCAGTTCCATGATTGAGAAGCGTAACCGCTGAATTCCATCGGATTCTTCTGTTGGACCACTGCCCGCAGGTCACGACAGAGTGGACGGGCGGTTCGACGAACCGCCAAGACGTGTGCCAACCCCTCTGGAGTCGCGTTGTACACCGCACACCCCGACCGTTACGCGGACATGCCCTACCGGCGCACCGGACGCAGCGGTCTGAAGCTCCCCGCGCTCTCGCTCGGCCTGTGGCACAACTTCGGTCCCGACCGCCCGGCCGAGACCCAGCGGGCCATCCTGCGCCGCGCCTTCGACCTCGGCGTCACCCACTTCGACCTCGCCAACAACTACGGCCCGCCGCCCGGTGCCGCCGAGTCCGCCCTCGGTGAGGCGCTGAAGGCCGACTTCGCGCCGTACCGGGACGAGCTGGTGATCTCCACCAAGGCCGGCTACCTGATGTGGCCGGGCCCGTACGGCGAATGGGGCTCGCGCAAGTCCCTGCTGTCCTCGCTGGACCAGAGCCTCGGCCGGATGGGCCTCGACCACGTCGACATCTTCTACTCGCACCGCTTCGACCCGGACACCCCGCTCGAGGAGACGATGGGGGCCCTGCACACGGCGGTCCAGCAGGGCAAGGCGCTGTACGTCGGCGTGTCCAACTACAACGCCGAGCAGACCCGCGAGGCCGCCCGCATCCTCGGCGAGCTGGGCACCCCGCTGCTGATCAACCAGCCGCGCTACTCGATGCTCGACCGGCGCCCGGAGGACGAGGGCCTGATGGACGCCCTGGACGAGCTCCAGGTCGGGTCCATCGCCTACTCCCCGCTGGAGCAGGGCGTGCTGACCTCCCGCTACCTGGACGGCATCCCTGAGGACTCCCGGGCCGCGAGCGACAGCCCCTTCCTGAACACCGACGCCCTCACCGACGAGCTGGTGGGCCGGCTGCGCGCGCTCGCCGACATCGCCTCCGCCCGCGGCCAGAGCCTGGCGCAGATGGCCCTGTCCTGGGTGCTGCGCGGCGGCCGTCTCACCTCCGCGCTGGTCGGCGCGAGCAGCCCGCGGCAGCTGGAGGACAGCGTCGCCGCCACGCGCAACCTCGACTTCTCCGAGGAGGAGCTGGCGCGCATCGACGCGATCGTCAAGCAGTAGCGGCGAACCGGCCGCCGTTCCGCGAGCGGGCGGCGGCCGGTGCGCGCGTCACACGCCGGTCCCGGGCAGCCGGTCGAGGAAGCCGTACACGGCCCGGATCCGGCCCTCGGCGTCGAGGGTGATCACGTCCGATCCCGCGACCGGGGCCGAGCCGTCCGCGTCGTTCACCAGCTCCCAGGAGAATCGGGCCGTGTCGTGGTGCCCGTCGACCGGCCCCGCCGGCCGGAACGAGAAACCCGGGAACTGCTCGCGGGCCGCCGTGATCACGGCGGCGATCGCCTCGTGGCCGACCGCGTCGCACAGCGGGTCGGTGTAGCGGCCGTCCGCCGTCCAGACGTCGGCGACCGCCTTGGCCCGGGTCTGCGGGTCGTCGGCGTTCCACGCTTCGAAGTAGCGGACGACGGCGGCGTCGTGGTGGTGGGCTGCGGTCATGGCGGGATCCCCCAGAGGTGTCGTGGCCGTGGTCGGACACCGGGTCGCGGTCCTGCCGGCCCGGTACGCACACCCTGCCCGCGCGGCCGTCCGCACGTCGATTACCTGGCACGTCATGCCGCGGGCCGCGCACACCGCGCCGTTTCGGCCAGGAACCGTCGTGCATATGCCAGGAGACTGGCCGGAAACATGTGGTGACAGTGTTTCAGTGGTGAACATACTCGACACGAGAGCGCTTCACACCGCGCGACGGCGCCCTCACGCACAGCACGCGAGCCACGGAGCGGGCAGCCGGCCCGGAACCGGCAGGCGAGCACGCAGCGGGGGAGGGAACGTGCACGACGAATTCCTGTGCCACGTCACGGCGTACGGAGTCTGTGACGGACGGCGTATCGGCGTGCCCCTGGGTACCTACCGGGCGCCGACGCTCGCCCTCGCCACCTGGTGGCTGCGCGACCGCGCCCTGTGGATCGCCGAGCGCCTCGACCCGCAGCCCGACGCCGAGCACTTACCCCAGGGCGCGCTCGTCCCCGTCCCCGACAGCGTGCCCGACGTGCCCACCGTGCTGCGCACCTGGTGCGGTGACGTCACCCGGCAGGAAGAGGCGGCCGAGGCGCTCGCCGCCGGCCGGATGGTGCGGGTCGCCACCGGCGACGACACCACCGAGTACGAACTGCTGGCCGAATCCGTGGACGCCCTGCGCATGCAGCGCGCCGCCCGCGTCCTCGGCGTCCCGGTCGCCTGACACCGCACCGCCCCTCAACGACTCCGCCGCCGCAGTCCCCGTGCCGCCCAGGCCCCCGCGAATCCGGCCGCCAGACCCCACAGCAGCGCCAGCCCCAGCGCACCCCACAGATGAGGCTCCAGCAGCACCTGCCCGGACAGCCCCTCGCCCAGGTCACCGATGCCGAGCACCGACAGGCCGATCCGCGCCGAGATCCGCGCCATGGGGCCGATCGCCAGCACCGCCAGCGCCAGCGCCACCGCCAGCCGCACGGCGTGCCGCCAGGCCGGCACCCCGGGCGGTGAGTCGGTGACCATCACACAGGCCGCCGCGGCCACCAGGACCGCCGCGGCCACCAGCAGCCACCACCACCGCCCCCCGTCGTGCTCGACGAGCGTGCCCAGGTTCAGGTCGGAGATGTCCGGGGTGCGCAGCACCTCGTCCAGCACCCGCGGCATGGGCAGCCCGAACGGCCCCTCCACCCTGCCCTCCCAGGTCGCCCCCAGCCCGACGGTCAGCGCCGGCCAGGCCACGTTGGGCAGCCCCAGCAGCACGACGGCGAACGTCTCGGCCGGATGCCCCCGGGTGGCCGCCACCACCAGCGCCACGACGAGCGCGACGGCGACCGAGGCGAGCAGCAGCACCACCGCCGCCCGGGCCGCGGGGCGCGCCGCCGCCTGGAACCGCATCAGCCCGGCCGGCAGCGGCGCGCCACGGGACACCAGCAGCGACACCACCAGCACACCCGCCAGCCACACCAGACCGATCAGGACGGTCGGCAGCACGTCCGCGGCGAAACCGACCACGGGAGTGATCCCGAACAGTTCGCCCAGGTCACCGAGCAGGTCGTCCCCGAGGGAGATCTCGAAGGTGTGGCGCGCGCCCAGGGCCAGTCCGAGGACGGCGAGCAGCCACAGCACGGCCACCCGCGCGGCCCACCCCGCGAGACCGGGCGCGCCCACGACGGTACGGCGGCGCAGCGGGCGCAGGAAGCACCAGCCGATCAGCAGCGCCCCGGTGAGGGTGACGGACAGCGGGATCACCGTCAGACCGCCCTCCGTGCCGACCAGACCGCCGGCGTCCCCGGACAGCCGGACCGTACCCCCGACGGCGAGCACCAGAACGGCCGCGAGCACCGGCGCGAAGGAACCCTCCGGGAGGTCGGCGGCGCCGGCCGCCCAGAGACCCAGCGCCGCCACCGCGCCCATCGCGGCCAGCGGGCCGACCACCGTGACCAGGGCCGGAAGCCAGCCGTGCAGAGGGGGCCGCGGGGGAGAAGGGGAGTGTGCGCTCACGTGTGCACGCTAAGCAGGGCCCGCCCCCGCCGCCCGCCGGGAGGTCCGTCCGCGCGGGTCCTTCGACCTCAGACCGGGTGGTGCCCGCGGGCGTCCCGGACCACCAGGGCGTGGTCGCCGAGACCCAGCAACCGGTCCGCGCTCACCTCGCCCCGGGTCGTCAGCACCGCGCCGAGACGGCCGGTGGACGGATCGAACGCCGCGTCCAGCACCGTCCCGTGCTCCTCGCCGCACTCCGTGAGCACCTCGCTGCCCAGCAGTTCGCGCGGGGCCGGCACCCGGGACGGCCCGGCGGCCGGTCGGACCGCCAGCAGCCCCGGCTCGGCCGCGCGCAGGTCGTCCCAGGCCACCACGGTGCCCCGGCGCCACCGACCGCGCCTGATCCACGCGTGGGTGACCCTGCCGGACGCCGCGTCGACCGTCAGGGACCGCACCGCACCGAGCCGGGCCCCGTCGGCCCCGGCCACGGGCAGCCCGCACACCTCGGAGAACAGCGTCGTCACGGCACGCCGCCCGCCCGGCCGTGGAGAGCGTCGACCCGCGCCACGAAGTCGGGCAGGTCGTCGGTCACGTACGCCGTCACCCGCGCGGGGACGACCAGCGTGCGGCCGGTGATCCGCAGCGCCTCGCCGCCCGGCAGGTACACCTGGTGCCGGTGGTGGCGGGAACCGTGCACCAGGTGCCGGTCCGCGGCCAGCCGGAACGCCACGATCCGGCCGCTCGTGCCGCCCTCCACCAGGACGTCGAGCACCGTACCCACCGGGTCGCCGTCCTCGGTCACCACCTGCGCGCCGAGCACCCGCCCACGCGTGGCGTCCCGCCGTGCCCCGGAGGACAGGGCGAACAGCGCCCCCGCGTCCCTGATCATGACGGCCCGAGGGCCCAGGCAGTGCACCGCCGGCCACGGCAGGTCGCGGGACAGCGGCCCGGACAGCAGCGCCGGCCCGCTGAGGGTGAAACTCGCGATCCGCCGGGCGGACGTGTCGAACACCGTGTCCCGCACCAGCGCCACCGCGTCACCGCCCAGCGTCACCACGGGCAGCGTCGCGAGGCTCCGTACGGCTTTCAGCCCGTTCATGGCGCCCCCTTCGCGAGCCTGGGGCCCACCGGGTTCCCCGGCTCGGGAAGCCGAACATGGATCAGGTGGAGTGCTGCGGCCGACTCGGGGTACCAGGACCGGTGCGGATCGTCCGGCCGACCCGGCGTCGCAGAGGGAAACGCATGACCTATCGCTTGGACGGGGTAGTGATACCGACTGGTTTCGACGTGCCCGTGGAACCGCTGCGGCGGGCGGCGCACTTCACCGGCGAGCAGGGTTGCATCGCCGAGGCACGGCACTTCGCCGTGCAGTTCCTCGAGCAGCTGAGGACCGAGTGGTGCGCCACGATCGACGCGCGCGTGGACGGTGCCGTGCAGCTCGTGGTGAGCGAACTGGTCACCAACGCCGACCGGCACAGCGACGGTCCGTACATCCTGGAACTGGAGGGCACCGACACCTCGCTCACGGTCGCGGTCTACGACAGCAGCGGCACCCTGCCCCGGGTGTTCCCGCGCGATCCGCAGCGCATCGGACGGCACGGACTGGAGATCGTCCGCGCGCTGGCCCAGGACGTGGCCGTCGAGCGCGTCCCGGTCGGCAAACGCGTACGCGCGGTCCTCGACCTCACCAAGGGCTGACTTCTCCCGCGGCTGCAGCCCTCACCGAGGGCTGACGTCCCCCGCGGCCTCCACGCGGTCGGTCCCTCGCACCGGCGCCCCTCTGCCGGATCCGTCCGGCAGGGGCGCTTTCCGGTGTGTGCGTGCCGTCAGGCGCAGCCCAGCTCGCCGAACATGCCGGTACGCAGCCGGGCGATGATCCGCTTGATCAGGCGCGACACGTGCATCTGCGAGCAGCCCAGCCGCTCACCGATCTCCGCCTGCGTGGCCTCCTCGACGAACCGCATGTGCAGGATCTCGCGGTCGCGGTCGCTGAGCTCCGCCATGAGGGGGGCCAGTGCGTGGAAGTCCTCCACGAGGCCCAGCCGCTCCTCCTCGACACCGATGAAGTCGGCGAGGACCGACTCGCCGTTCTCCGGGCCGTCCCCGGTGAGCGCGGCGTCCAGCGAGGAGGAGTTGTACCCGTTCGCGGCGATCTGGCCTTCGATCACCTGCTGCTCGCTGATGTTCATGAGGGTCGCCAGCTCGGCGACGGTGGGCTCGCGGTCCAGCCGGCTGGCCAGCTCCTCGCGGGCCTTGGCCAGCTCCACGCGCAGCTCCTGGAGCCGGCGCGGCACGTGCACGGCCCAGGTGGTGTCACGGAAGAAGCGCTTGATCTCGCCGACGATGTACGGCAGCGCGAAGGAGGTGAACTCGACCTCGCGGGACAGCTCGAACCGGTCGATGGCCTTGATCAGGCCGATCATGCCGGTCTGCACGATGTCGTCCATGTCGTCGCCGCGACCGCGGAAGCGCCCGGCCGCGAAGCGCACGAGGGACATGTTCATCTCGATGAGCGTGTTGCGCGCGTACTGGTATTCGAGGGTCCCCTCCTCCAGCTCCGCGAGGCGCCGGAAGAACTGCCGGGAGAGCTCGCGGGCGTCCCGGGGGGCGACGGCGCGCGCGTCGACCGAGGACGGGAGGTGCTCGCCGTACGTCCCGGCCTTGGTGTGCTCGACGACGTCCCGCTCCTGTGACCGGATCACGGCGGTCCTCATTGCCTCTCCCCACGCACGTCACGGCTGCCATTGCCTGAGCCTCGCGAGTACCCAGGTCCGGCGAACCTATGCCCATCAGTTTTCCGCGTGGCCGGACCGCGCCCAGCACCGCTCGGGGAGACGCGGTGCGCACGGCCGTCACGCCCGCGTTCGATGGTACGGCGCCCGGCGCGGCGCGGCACCACCGGGCGGAGGATCGCCGTCCGGATACCGGCTTCACTCAGGGCGGAATCCCGCTCCCTTGCCCACGGGAGCGGGATTCCTAGGCTGAGGACGTGACCGCTCACCAGCCGAACCACGCCCGTGTCCTCCCCCTGCGCCGCGACCCGGCGCCCTCCGGCCCGGCGGCCCCCCGGCCGGCGGACACGCCGGCCGCGCCGAGAGAGCCGCTGTGGCGGCACCTCGTCGGGGACGTGCTGCGCAAGGAGCGGCAGGCCCAGGAGCGGACGCTCAAGGACGTCGCCGACGCCGCCCGGATCTCCATGCCCTATCTGTCGGAGGTCGAGCGGGGCCGCAAGGAGGCCTCCTCGGAGGTCCTCGCGGCCGCCGCGGGGGCACTCGGCCTCGGTCTCGGTGACCTGCTGGCCCGCACCCACGCGGAGCTGGTCCGGGTCACGTCCCGGCGGACCGCCGTCGGCTCCCGGCCCGTCGTCCGCGACGGCTCCGCGCACAACGGGCTCTGCCTGGCCGCCTAGATCCAGGGCGGGTGCCGTTTGGCCGTCCGGGCTCTCACATGCCGACGAGGCGCCGGGCGAGCACCTCGTCGGCGAGGCCGTACTCCACGGCCTCCTGCGCGGTGAACACCTTGTCGCGGTCCATGTCGGCCCGCAGCGTCGCCACGTCCTGGTGCGTGTGCCGCGACAGCACCTCCTCCACCTGGGCGCGGATCCGCACCATCTCCCGGGCGCGCAGGGCCAGGTCGGACGCCGTGCCCCGCACCCCGCCGGTGGCGGGCTGCCCGAGCAGCACCCGCGCGTGCTCCAGCACGAACCGCCGCCCCGGGTCGCCGCCGGCCAGCAGCACGGCGGCCGTGGACGCCGCCTGCCCCACGCAGTAGGTCGAGACGGGCGCCCGCACGAACGTCATCGTGTCGTAGATCGCCATCAGCGAGGTGAACGAGCCGCCGGGGGAGTTGAGGTAGACCGCGATCTCGCTGTCCGGGGCCTCCGACTCCAGGTGCAGCAGCTGGGCCACGACCACGTTGGCGACCCCGTCGTCGATCTCCGTGCCCAGGAAGACGATCCGCTCCGCGAGCAGCCTGCTGAACACGTCGTAGGACCGCTCGCCGCGCGCGGTGCGCTCGACGACGTTCGGAATCGTGTAGCTCCCCATCAGCGCAGCCCCATCCTCGGTCGCGCGGCCGCCGGCCGGACGTCGTCGAGCGACTCCACCACCCGGTCGACCATTCCGTACGCACGCGCCTGCTCGGCCGTGAACCAGCGGTCCCGGTCGCCGTCCCGGGAGATGGTCTCCGGGGTCTGCCCGGTGTGCTCGGCGGTGATCCGTTCGATGGTCCGCTTGGTGTACTCCAGGCTCTCCGCCTGGATCTCGATGTCCGCGGTGGTCCCGCCGATGCCCCCCGACGGCTGGTGCATCATCACCCGCGCGTTCGGCAAGGCGTACCGCTTGCCGGGCGTGCCGACGCTGAGCAGGAACTGCCCCATGCTGGCCGCGAAGCCCATGGCCAGGGTGGACACGTCGTTGGGGATCAGCCGCATGGTGTCGTAGATGGCCAGACCCGCGTGCACCGAACCGCCGGGGCTGTTGATGTACAGGCTGATGTCGGTGCGCGGGTCCTCGGCGGACAGGACGAGGAGCTGGGCGCACACCCGGTTCGCGGAGACCTCGTCGACCTGGGTGCCGAGCAGCACGATCCGCTGCGCCAGCAGCTGCGCGGCGAGGTGGTCGTCGAACCGGGTCGGCGGGGTGTCGCCGTCCTCGGCCGTGGGCCGGACGGCCGGCCAGGGGCCGGTGGTGAGTGGGGACATGGACGCTCCCGTGGTCGCTCGTCGGATCACGGCCGGGCGGCCGTGTGGGGCCACCGTCGGCCCGCCGCACCGGCCGGAGGGGAGATCTCTGCCCGCGGCAGATTCGCCCCGGGCAGAACGGCCCGGGCGGCCCCGCCTCGCGCCGGCCGGCGGCGACACCGATGAGTTCCGGCGCCCGGACCGGTCTGCCCCCGTGACCGGTTCCCACGAGGGGCACCGCACCCGGGAGGTACTCATGGACACCGACGGATTCACCACCTGCCTCTGGTTCGACGGCCAGGCCGAGGAGGCCGCGCGGTTCTACGTCTCCGTCTTCGGCAACTCCAAGCTCGGCGACGTCGTCCGCAACACCGGCGCCGTGCCCGGCGAGGAGGGCTCCGTACTCACCGTGGAGTTCACGGCCAACGGCCAGAAGTTCGTCGCCCTGAACGGCGGACCGGAGTTCACGTTCAACGAGGCGATCTCCTTCCAGCTCGAGTGCGACGACCAGGACGAGATCGACCACTACTGGGAGAAACTGGTCGAGGGCGGCGGCGAGCACGGCCCGTGCGGCTGGCTCAAGGACCGGTACGGCGTCTCCTGGCAGGTCAACGCCAAGCGGCTCACGCAGATGATCGGCGACCCGGACCGCGAGAAGGCGGACCGCGCGTTGAAGTCCATGATGACCATGGGCAAACTGGACATCTCGGAGCTGGAGAAGGCGTACGCGGGCGAGGCGTGAGGCCGGCGCGAGGCGTGAGGCCGACGCGGGGCGTGGCCGCGGACCACGCCCCTCCGCCCGCCCGGTCCGCACGCCGTGAGGAAGGAATCAGATGTCCACCCCTGATCTCCCCGACGCCATCCGTACGTTCGTCGAGGCCACCAACCGCGGTGACAGCGACGCCTTCGTGGCCGCTTTCACCGAGGACGCCTACCTCAACGACTGGGGACGCGAGTTCCACGGCCATGACGGAGTGCGGTCCTGGAACGGCACGGACAACATCGGCGTCCAGTCGCACTTCGGCACGGAGGGGGTCGAACCCGGCCCCGACCCAGACAGCTATGTCGTCACGCTCGCGGTCACCGGGAACGGATACAACGGAACGGGCCCGATGACCTTCCACCTGCGTGACGGCCTGATCGCGAGCGTGCGGATCGGCTGAGCGGACGGGGCCGGCCCGCCCTCCACACCCTCAGCCGGGCACACCCACGGGCTTGAAGTGGACGGGGAGCCAGGTGTACCCGTCGCCGGCGCGCCGCACATGACCCAGGCCGGGGAACGGCAGATGGGACGCGGCGACCCACCAGCCGTGCGCCGAGACGTTCTCCAGCACCCCGGCACGCGCCTCGACCGCGCGGAACTCGTCACTGTCGATGGCGATCGACACGTGGGGGCAGGGCAGCTGCACTGTGTGGCTGTGCACGGTGTCGCCGCAGAAGAGGACCGGCTGGTCTCCTTCGCCGAAGAGATATCCGCTGTGACCGGCGGTGTGGCCCCGTTGGTCGACGGAGCGAACGCCGGGCAGGGTGTCGAGGCTGTCGAACGCGTCGCCCCGGCCGGTGGCCGGACAGGGCCGCAACGCGTCGGCCGCCGTGTTGTGGATCACCTTGTGGACGCCCTTCGCTCATCTTCAGCGGGGCGGAGGAGAACACCGGGTCCGCCGAGCGGCTGCGCCTCCCGGCCACGCCGGACCAAGGCCTCGTTCGGACCGGCGCGGACGCCTTCCCGCCCGGCGCGCGGGTCCGGGCGGCCGTGGCTAGCGTGAGGGGACGAGCGAACCGTCGACGCGGAGGGCCGCAGCCATGGCCGTACCACCCGAAGGAACACCGTGCTGGGCCGACGCGATGTTCGAGGATCTCGACGCGGCCAAGGACTTCTACGGCGACGTCCTCGGCTGGACCTTCGGCGAGACGTCGTCCGAGCACGGGAACTACACCCAGGCCTACGCCGACGGCAAGGCGGTGGCCGCCGTCGTACCGCCCATGCCCGGGCAGGAGGGCACCTCCCAGTGGTGCCTGTACTTCGCCGCCCGGGACGCCTCCGCCACCGCCGCCCGGATCCGGGACAACGGCGGAGAACTGCTCATGGAGCCCATGCAGGTCGCCGACTACGGCACGATGTGCCTGGCCCGCGACCCGGGCGGCGTCGTGTTCGGCGTGTGGCAGGCCGGTGCCCACGAAGGCTTCCAGGCGGTCGCCGAACCGGGCGCGTACTGCTGGGCGGAGGTCTTCACCCGCGAACCGGAGAAGGCCGACGCGTTCTTCCCCGCCGTCTTCTCCTACCGCGCCAAGCAGCTGGAGGGCGAGATGGACTTCCGGGTCTACGACCTGGGGGAGCGCAGCGTCCTCGGCAGGATGCGGATGACCGACGACTTCCCGCCAGAGGTGCCGCCGTACATCAACGTCTACTTCACCGTCGCCGACTGCGACGAGGCGGTCGCCCGCGCGACCGCGCGCGGCGGGGTGCTGCGGTTCGGGCCGATGGACACGCCCTTCGGACGGTTCGCGGCGATCAGCGACCCGCAGGGCGCGAACTTCTCGGTGCTCGACATCACCACCACGGCGGGGGAGATGCCGAAGACCACCGACGTCGGCTGAGCGGGACCGGCGCACCCCCGCGGCCGTGGCATGATCGGGCGCATGGGTGAACGTGTGGTGGCCGCGTGCGACGGGGCCTCGAAGGGAAACCCCGGGCCCGCCGGCTGGGCCTGGGTGGTCGCCGACTCCTCCGGGACACCGGAGCGCTGGGAGGCCGGCGCGCTCGGCACCGCCACCAACAACGTCGCCGAACTCACCGCCCTGGAGCGGCTGCTGGCCGCCACCGACCCCGGCGTGCCGCTGGAGGTCCGGATGGACTCGCAGTACGCCATGAAGGCCGTCACCACCTGGCTGCCCGGCTGGAAGCGCAACGGCTGGCGCACCGCGGCCGGCAAGCCGGTCGCCAACCAGGAGCTCGTGGTCCGCATCGACGGGCTGCTGCAGGACCGCCCGGTGGAGTTCCGCTACGTCCCCGCCCACCAGGTCGACGGCGACCGGCTCAACGACTTCGCCGACCGCGCCGCAAGCCAGGCGGCCTCCGCCCAGCAGGACGCCGGCAGCGCTCAGGGATCCCCCGAGCCGCCGCCGTCCGCCCCGCGCCCGGCGGGCGGCACGGCCCGCCGCGCCTCCGGCGGCGCCAAGACGTCCCGGCGCTCCGGGGGGTCCTCGGCGCGCACCATCAAGGCGAAGTTCGCCGGGCGCTGCCCGTGCGGACGGACGTACGCGGCCGGTGAGCCCATCGCCAAGAACGACAAGGGCTGGGGCCACCCCGAGTGCCGGACGGCCGTGACCGCCTGAGCAGCCCGAACGGGGGAGCCGCCGGTCGCCGGACCGGAGCGGATGACAGACTGACCGCCATGGAAGAGCGCACTTTCGACAGGTCGGGACAGCACGCCTCGGTGATCGGTCTCGGCACATGGCAACTCGGGGCGGACTGGGGAGACGTCGACGACAAGGAGGCCCTCGCGGTACTGGAGGCCGCCGCCGAGTCGGGCGTCACCTTCTTCGACACCGCCGACGTCTACGGCGACGGGCGCAGCGAGCAGACCATCGCGTCGTTCATCGGCGGACGGCCCGACCTGCACGTGCTGGTCGCCACCAAGATGGGCCGCCGCGTCGACCAGATCCCGGAGAACTACGTCCTGGACAACTTCCGCGCCTGGAACGACCGCTCCCGGCGCAACCTGGGCGTGGACCGCATCGACCTGGTGCAGCTGCACTGCCCGCCCACGCCCGTCTACTCCACCGACGAGGTCTTCGACGCCCTCGACACCCTCGTCGAGGAGGAGCGGATCGCCGCCTACGGCGTGAGCGTGGAGACCAGCGCCGAGGCCCTGACCGCCATCGCCCGGCCGAACGTGGCCAGCGTGCAGATCATCCTCAACCCGTTCCGCATGAAGCCGCTGCCCGAGGTGCTCCCCGCCGCGCGGGAGGCGGGCGTCGGCATCATCGCCCGGGTCCCGCTCGCCTCGGGTCTGCTGTCCGGCAAGTACACCAAGGACACCGTCTTCGCGGAGAACGACCACCGCTCGTTCAACCGGCACGGCGAGGCCTTCGACCAGGGGGAGACGTTCTCCGGCGTGGACTACGCGACCGGTGTCGAGGCGGCCGCCGAGTTCTCGGCACTGGCCCCCGAGGGGTACACGCCGGCCCAGCTGGCGCTGCGCTGGATCGTCCAGCAGCCCGGCGTGACCACCGTCATCCCGGGCGCCCGCTCACCCGAGCAGGCCCGCGCCAACGCCGCGGCCGCCCGCCTGCCGGAGCTGTCCGACGCGACCCTCGCCGCGATCGCCGACCTGTACGACCGGCGGATCCGCGAGCAGGTCGAGGGCCGCTGGTAGGGGAGCGGGTCACGAGCGGCGGGAGCGGCTGCTCAGGATTCGAGGAGCAGCTGACGCTCCTGCTCCTGGTCACCGGCGACGGCGCCCTCGTCGCGGCTCGTGAAGGACCGCGACAGCGTGTCGCTCGCCCGGCGCACCGCCTCCGGGCTGCCCTGCACCGTGACGGTCACCGGCTCCGACAGGGGCCTGGTGTCCGTCTGCCCGGAGGCGTCCCCCTGCCCCTCCCCGGTGAACGTCGCCATACGGACCGTCGCGTCCGTGTCCGAGGGCCGCTCCTGCGGCGGTCCGAAGGTGGCTTCCAGCGCCCCGACGACCGCCCGGGCGTCCTCGGTGTCCCCGCCGCTGAGTGTCACGGTGAGCTGGGTGTCCGACATGTGTCCCACTTTCCTCGGGCCTGGGTCGTGTCGCCGACCGTGTAACCGTGCCCCGCGCCGCCAAACCGGCGGTGGGAGGACGCCCCCTTTCGGGGAAACCGGATGGGAAGGCCAGGGGAGAGCTATCCGAAGGAGGCACCGTGCCGGACACGGAGCGGGGCGAGAACAGGCGCCGGGGGCGGAACGAGACGGAGGAGGAGAGAGCGGACCGGATGTGGACCGAGCTCATCCAGGAGGTCCGCGTCGCCCAGATGGGCGTACAGATCCTGTTCGGCTTCCTTCTGACGGTCGTGTTCACCCCGACGTACGAGGACCTGTCCGGCACCGACAAGACCATCTACATCGTCACGGTGGTCCTGGGCGCCTGTGCGACCGGGGCGCTGATCGGCCCGGTGTCCCTGCACCGGCTCGTGAGCGGACGGCGCATCAAGCCGCAGGCCGTGCGGTGGGCCTCCCGGCTCACCCTGCTCGGGCTGGCGCTCCTGCTGGTCACCACCAGTTCGTCGCTGCTGCTGATCCTGCGCGTGGCCACCCACGACGACTTCGTCCCGTACCTCGTGGCCGGGGTGGTGTGCTGGTACCTGCTGTGCTGGTTCGGGCTGCCGATGTGGGCCCGCTACCGCCACACCAGCCGCTGACGCGGAGGGCTGAGCGGGCTGGCGGCCGTACTTTCCGTCAGCTCCCGGCGAAGACGTCGGCGAGGAAGTCGTCCACGCGCACCTCCTCGCACCCCGGCGGCACCATCCGGTGGGTCTCGTGCAAAAACTCCCCGACCGCCTCCGCCCAGGCGAACACCACCGCGTGGTGCCGGCCGCCGTCGGCGCGAGCCTCGCCCAGGAACTCCATCCTCAGCTCCCGCCCCACCCCGCGGGCCTGCGGGCGCAGCCGTACGTCCCCGATGCCGACCGGCCGGGTCAGGCCGTCGGTGACCATCTCCCGGTCCAGCTGCCAGCGTGCCAGGACGCGCCCGTCGAGACTGAAGACGACGGTGACGGCGAACGGGTCCGACGGGTCGTAGCTCAGGTGGGCGAGCACGGGAAAACGTTCCGTGTCGCCTGCCTGGAGCTCCACCACCAGGGTTTTGTGCACGAACGAGTTCACGAGGTGCCTCCGGGACGTACCGACGTAGAGCCCTCTAGTACCCCGGTTCCGCGCAAGATGCTCAGCTCTCCGGGTGAATCTGTCACCGGCCCGGGACGGAGGGTCAGGCGAAGGCCTCCCGGAGCGCCGGCAGCAGCGTCTTCTCCGACCAGTCCAGGAACGCCGGCTGCGACTCACCGCCGATCTGGACCAGGGCGATCTCGGTGAAACCGGCCTCGGCGTAGGGGCGGACCGCCTCGACGAAGTCCTCCGGGTCGCTGCCGCACGGGATGGACGCGGCGACGTCGTCGGTCCGTACGAACTGGGTCGCCGAGGCGAAGGAGTCCGGGTGCGGCAGCTCGGAGTTCACCTTCCAGCCGTTGCCGAACCAGCGGAACTGGGCGTGCGCGCGCTCCACGGCCGTGTCCCGGTCCGGGTCGTAGCTCACCGGCAGCTGCCCCACCCGCGGCTTGCCCTCGCCGCCGTGCTCGTCGAACATCTCCAGCAGCTTCGGCTTCGGCTCGGTGGCGATCACCAGGTCGGCGTGGTGCCCCGCGAGGGCGCACGACCGCTTGCCCGAGACCGCGATCCCGATCGGCGGCGGCTGGTCCGGCAGGTCCCACAGCTTCGCCGACTCCACGTCGAAGTGCTCGCCCCGGTAGTTCACATGACCGCCCTCGAACAGGGCGCGGATGATCTCCACCGCCTCCTCGAGCATCTCGTGGCGTACGTCCACCGGCGGCCAGCCGCCGCCCACCACGTGCTCGTTGAGGTTCTCTCCCGAGCCCAGTCCCAGACGGAACCGGCCCCCGGACAGCAGCTGCATCGTCGCCGCCTTCTGCGCCACCACCGCCGGGTGGTAGCGCTTCGTCGGACACGTCACGTACGTCATCAGCGGGATCCGCGAGGTGGCCTGCGCGGCCGCGCCCAGGACGCTCCACGCGTACGGCGAGTGCCCCTGCTCGGCAAGCCACGGGAAGTAGTGGTCCGAGGTCACCGAGAAGTCGAAGCCGGCCTCCTCGGCGCGCACCACGTGCTCCACGAGTTCACGCGGCCCGGCCTGCTCGGTCATCATCGTGTATCCGATTCGCACCATGGTGTCCGGGTCCCCCACGGCGACCGGCGAAAACGATGGATCACCCGGCGGTGGCCCGGGCAGGATGGCCCCATGACCCACCGAGCCCTCCCCACCGCCGCCCCCGCGACCCAGGGCGTCGACGCCTCCGGTGTCCACGCCTTCCTCGACGCCGTCGAGACCGACCCGGACATCGAGCCGCACGGACTGATGATCCTGCGGCACGGGAAGGTCGTGGCCTCCGGCTGGTGGGCGCCCTACACCGCCGAGCGGCCGCACCTGCTGTACTCGCTCAGCAAGAGCTTCACCTCGACCGCCGCCGGGCTCGCCGAGGCGGAGGGCCTGATCGACTTCGACGCCCCCGTGCTGTCGTACTTCCCCGAGTTCGAGGCGGACATCACCGACCCGCGCAGCCGGGCCATGCTGGTGCGCCACGTGGCCTCCATGGCCAGCGGGCACGACCACGAGACCGTCGACGAGGCGTTCGGCACCGACCCGGCCGAACCCGTGCGCGGCTTCCTGCTCCAGCCGCCGCAGCGCGACCCCGGCACCCTCTTCACCTACAACCAGCCCTGCACCTACACCCTCGGCGCGATCGTGCAGCGGGTCACCGGGCAGACGATGGCGGACTACCTGCGGCCCCGGCTGTTCGACCCGCTCGGCATCGGCGAGGCGCTGTGGTCGCGGGACCGCGCCGGACGCGACATCGGCTTCGCCGGACTGCACACCACCACCGACGCGATAGCCCGCCTCGGCCTGCTCTACCTGAACGACGGCGTCCGGGAGGGCGAGCGGCTGCTGCCGGAGGGGTGGGTCGCCCGCGCGACGCGCCCGCACATCGACACCGCCGGCGCCATGGGCGGGGACGACCGCCCGGACTGGGACCAGGGCTACGGCTACCAGTTCTGGCGGGGCCGCCACGGCTTCCGCGGCGACGGCGCCTACGGCCAGTACTGCCTGGTGCTGCCCGAGCACGACGCGGTGATCGCCGCGACGACGGCCACCGAGCAGATGCAGCGCTACCTGGAACTGGTGTGGGAACACCTGCTGCCCGCCTTCGGCCCGGCCCCGCTCACCGGGCGGGAGGCCGCCGACGCCGCCCTGCGCGAGCGCCTGGACGGCCTCGCCCTGCCGCCGGCCCCGGGCGCCCCCGCACCGGCCGCGCCGGCCGACGGCTGGTCCGGCGCCGCGTTCACCCCGGACGGCGGGCTCTGCGCCGAGCAGCCGAAGCTGACCGCCGCCGAGCTCACGGCCGACGCCGACGCCGGCTGGACGCTGACCCTCACGGAGGACGGCCACCGGTTCGAGGCGCGCCTGGCCGGTCCTGGCTGGACCGTCACGGAGGGGCCCCAGCCGGCCGCCGTGAGCGGTGGCTGGACCGACCCGGACACCCTCACCGTGGACATCTCCTTCCTGGAGACGCCGCACCGGCTGCGCGTCACCTGCTCCCTCGCCGACCGCACCTTCCGGGCGCACTGGCTCACCCGCCCGCTGGTGCCCTGGCCGCTGCGCGCGCTGCGCGCCCCGCGCGGCTCACGCTGAGCCGGGCCGGAAGGTTCGCAGGACCGTCCGCAGCGCCTCCCGGCTGTCGGCCCGCGTCCAGTCGGCGGCCGGGGTGGTCCAGCGCAGCGAGAAACCCCGGCCGTCGCCCAGCAGGAACCCCCGCCCGAAGGTGCGCACCCGGGTGCCGTCGTCCGCCGCCAGCCACTCCATGTCGGCGGCCTCACGCCCCTGGTAGGTCGTCGGCCGGATGCCGCCGATCCGCCGGTAGGAGCCGGTCCGCAGGAGCCCCGGCTCCACGGTGTCCCGCCAGACGGTGACCGGGTCCGGACCCACCCGCTCGCTGTAGGTGACGGCAAGGGTGCGCGGGTCGTCGTCGGCGCCGAAGGTGACGCGGTAGGACAACCGGCCGGCGCGCGAGGTGTCCTGGCGCTCCCAGCCCGCGGGCAGCGCCACGGAGAAGCCCTCCGGTGCCCGGTAGGTCCGGTAGCCGGCGGGGAGGGCGCCCGTGCCCGACGGGGACGGCGCGGCGGTGCGGGACGGGCCCGGAGAGACGGCACCGGAGGGCGCGGGCGAGGGGGTGCCGGTCGGGGCCGGTGCGGGGGAGGCGGCACCGGTGGTCGCGGTCGCCGGGGCCGTCGGGGCGCCGGCGGCGCGGTCGTCGCCGGGCAGTCCCCGCGCCAGGGCGACCGTGGCGGCCGTCACCGCCACCACGGCCAGGGCGGCGCCGGCGAGCACGGTCCCGCGCCCCCGACCCCGCCCCGCACGGCGCCACGCGGCCCCGAACGCCGCCCGCGCGCACGGCGCGTGGACACCGCCGGGGTCGTCGCGCAGCACCCGGGTGAGCACCTCCCGGACCACCTGCCGGTTCGGCCGCTCCCGGGCCTCCTTGCGGAGCAGTCCCGTGACGACCTGGGTGAGCGGCCCGCAGCGCAGCGGCGGGCGCAGCGGCAGCCGGTCCACCCCCTTCAGCGTGGCCGCGACCCTGCCCCGGTCCCGGAACGGCGGGCGGCCCTCCAGCATCGTGTAGAGGATGGCACCCAGCGCCCACAGGTCCGCGGCGGGACCGAGCCGCTCGTCGCGGGCCTGCTCCGGCGCCGCGTACGACGGTGCCGTGAGCCGGGGGGCCGACGTCGTGCCGGCCAGGCCGTAGCCGCCGACCACCACCGGACCGGACTCGGGCAGGAACAGCTGGCCGGGGCTGAGCTCGCCGTGCGTGACGGCTTGCGCGTGAGCGGCGTCCAGGACGTCCAGCAGGTCCAGCGCGACGCCCGCCGCCCGCACCGGGGCGAACGTGCCCTGCTGGAGCAGCACCTCGTCGAGCGGCGTGCCGTCGATCCAGGCGGTGACGATCCACAGCCCGCCGCCCTCGGCGACCGCGTCGACGACCCCCGCGATCCGGCCCGGGCACAGCCGGGCCACGTTCTCGTTGGCCCGCAGGATCCGCGAGGGTGCCCGGCGGGCGCCTTCCGCGGCGTCCGCCGACAGGTCGACGCGGGTGGCCAGGCACGGCCGGCCGGTCTCCAGGTCGTCGGCGTACCAGCTGACGCGGTTGGTCTCGCGATGCGTGATCTCGACCAGCCGGTAGCGGCCGGCGACCGGCCGATCGGTGGAGGCGTGCGCCCAGCCCATGGTGTTCCCTCGTCGAACCGCTGACTTCCGTCCCCACTGATACGCGGGGAGGGGGCCGGTGCGTTCAACGCCGGGACCGGCACCGGTCCCGGCGTTGAACGCACGCCGGGCTCAGGGCCGGGATCAGCGCCGGGTTCAGCGCAGCGAGAAGTGGTCCGTCCAGGCCATCATGTCGGCCGTGGTGGCGTTGCCGCCGCACACCACGAGCCCCAGGCGGGCCCCCTCGCCGACCCGCTCCAGGACCTGCCGCGCGGCGGGCAGCAGACAGCCCGCGGCCGGCTCCGCCCACACCTTGGCGTGGTCCGCGAGGTCCAGCGAGCCCCGCACGGCGTCCCGGTCCGACACCACCAGCACCTCCGTGACCAGCTCCGCGACATGGTCGTACGTCAGCCGCGACACGGACGGCGCGCTGAGGGTGGAGACGATCGACGTCAGCGCGACCGGCACCGGCCCGCCCGCCTTGAGCGCCTCGGACATCGCCTGCGCCCCCTCGGTCTCCACGCCCCACACCCGCACCCCGGGCCGCCGGGCCCGCAGCGCCGTCGCGACCCCGGCGATCAGACCTCCACCGCCGATGCTGACCAGCACGTCGGTCAGCTCACCGGCGTCCTCGGCGAACTCCAGACCCACGGTGCCCTGACCGGCGACCACCTCCGGGTCGTCGAAGGGGTGGACCAGGGTCAGGCCGTCGCGCCGCAGCTCGGCGGTGAGGGCGAAGGCACCGTCCATGTCGTCCGTCACCCGCACCGAGGCGCCCGCGGCCTGCGCGATCTCCACCGCCCGCACGGGCGCCGAACGCGGCATCACCACGGTCGCCTTCACGTCGAGGGCGGCGGCCGTCACGGCCAGCGCGATGCCGTGGTTGCCGCCGCTCACCGCGACCACACCGGCGGCCCGCTCCGCCTCGCTCAGCGCCAGCAGCTTCGCCGCCGCACCGCGCACCTTGAACGACCCGGTCCGCTGGAGCAGCTCCAGCTTCGCCGTCACCGGCGCACCGAGCAGCGCCGAGAGCCCGGGACTCGGCACGGTCGGGGTCCGCACCACGTGCCCGGTGATCCGCTCGGCCGCGGCCTCGATGTCGGCGATCTCGATCACGACTGTCACCTTTCCGGCGCGGGGGGCGTGATCCGCGCCGTGCCCCAGCCTCACCCGGCGGGCGGCCGAGGTCAACGAGATTCAGCGCTGCTGCGCCTTGTGCGGCGGCGCCTCGCTGGGGCGGACCACGACGTGACCCTGGCCCTGAAGCACCAGCTGGACGGCCTCGCCCGAGCCGCCGCGCAGCATCGAGCCCAGCGACTGCGAGCGGTGCAGCGAGGTGGACAGACCCGCGGTCCAGCCGACGATCGCGTCCGTGTCCACGTACACCGGGCTCTGCGACGTCACCGGGATCACCAGCGGGCTGCCCTCGCAGACCAGGCCCAGTGTGCCGTGCCCGGTGAAAACGCTGTTGAACAGGCCGCCGCCGGTGATGCCCGCCCCCTTCACGGTGGAAATGCGGTAGGAGAGCGTGGCGTCGAAGCACAGGACGTTGCGGCCGTTGACGGTGAACTCGTCACCGGGGTCGACCTCGACGACGAAGCAGTTCTGCGCCTCGTGCGCGAACCAGGCCTCGCCTCGCCCGCGCACCGCCATCAGCGGCAGTCCCTCGCCGGTCACCGCGCGCTTGAGCATCCCGCCCACGCCCTGGCCCTTGCGCTCGAACTGCAGGTCGCCGCGGAAGGCGACCATCGCCCCCTGGCGGGCGATCATCTCGCCGTCGACGGTGTAGCGCAGGCACTTGGCGTTCTCCACCGTCATGCCCGGGGCCGTGGCCGGCCGCACCATGTGCTCACTGGAAAACAGGTCACCCTTCATGAGGGCCATCCTCGCCCGGCCCCCCGCGCCCCGGCCAGAACCGGGGCGCGGCGCGTACGGGACGGCGCCGGATCCGCCCGCGCGCTCAGCCCCCGAAGAGCTGCGTCCAGTACGTGCCCGCCCGGCCGCCGCCCGCGAAGCCGACGCCGAGGTGCGAGAACTCCGGCTTGAGGATGTTCGCCCGGTGCCCCGGGCTGTTCATCCAGCCGCGCACCACCTCGGCGGCCGACCGCTGCCCGCACGCGATGTTCTCGCCGACGGTGCGGCACCGGGACCCCGCCGCCGCGGCCCGGTCCCAGGGCTTGCCGCCGTCCGGAGCCGTGTGCGCGTAGAAGTCCCGCGCCACCATGTCGGCGCTGTGCGCCTGCGCGGCCGTCGTCAGCAGCGGGTCGCGGGACAGCGGGGGCAGCCCGGCCCGCGTCCGCTCCCGGTTGGTGAGCTCGACGACCTCCGCCGCCGTGCGGTCCAGGCCCTCCGGGGTGAGCGGACGGGCCCACAGCGCCGTCCAGTAGGTGTCCCCGGCTCCCTCGCAGGAGGCCACCGCGGCATGGGTGAAGGCCGGGTCGCACACGGTGCGGCGGGCCGCCTCGTGCCGCAGGCAGTGGCCGACGAACCGGTCGACGGACAGCGGCCCGGAGACCAGGTGCTCCCCGACGGTGAGGTACGGGTACCCGGCAAGGACGACGCGCTGGTGCACGGAGACGCCGTCCGGTCCCTCGACCGCGAGGCGCCCGCCCCGCGCCATCGCGCCGGCGTGCTCCCGGGCCGCCGCGGCCAGCCGCCCGTCGTGCGTGACCGGCGGTGAACCCGCGGACCGCCGCGCCGAGTTGACCAGGGCGAGGAAGTCGTCCCCCGCGGACGGCGGGGCGGCGGGACGGGGCGGCGCGACCGGACGCGTCCGCGGGGCGGCGGGCGCCGTACCGGGACTCACCGGCGCCCTGCCGGTGACGACCGGGGCGGTTCGGGTGGAGACGGCGCCCTCGTCGTCCTCCACGTCCACGCCGAAGTCCCGGGCCAGACCGGCCAGTCCGTCGGCGTACCCCTGTCCGAGGGCGCGCAGCTTCCAGCCGTCGCCGCGCCGGTAGATCTCCGCGAGCAGCAGCACCGTCTCCCGGTCGGGACGGGGCGGGCGGAAGCGGGCGAGGGCGCGCCCGCCGGGGCCGCAGACCTCCAGCACGGGCGCCGGCAGGGCGCTGAGCGGGGTGCCGGGCTCCTCGGGGCTCACGGCCACCGTGACCCGGGTGGCGCCGGGACGCAGCGCCGACGGGTCGACGACGAGCGTGTCGCCGCCGAGCCGGGCGCCCGGCGCGGACGGCTGGTTGTAGAACACGAAGTCCCCGTCGCCGCGCACCTTCCGGCCGTCGTCCGTGATCAGCGCGGACACGTCGAACGGCCCGGGCACCCGGACGGTCACCGCACCGCCCGGGAGCTGGATGTTGCCGCCGGGGACCAACTCGCTCATCGCACCGCCCTGGTTGTCGTCGTCCGCGGACCGGTGTGGGGGTGTCCGGACAACGACGGGCGGCGCCCTCGGGTTCCCCACGGGGCGTCCCAGGGGCGGAGGCCGAGCGGGCCCGGCGGTTCAGCGGTGCAGGGCCCGTGTCCAGTCGGCGGGGACCCGGTCCGCGGGGCCGGGGGCCGGCTGGTCGGCCGGGTGGCTGTCGGGCGGCGCGAGCGCCGGGCCCGACTCGTACAGCTCGTTCGTGGCGTAGTTCCAGAACCAGGTCTCGCCCGGTTCGTAACTGCTCACCACCGGATGCCCGGTGGCCTGGAAGTGCGCCGTGGCGTGCTGTCCCGGCGAGCTGTCGCAGCAGCCGACGTGGCCGCACTCCGCGCACCGCCGCAGATGGAACCACCAGCCGCCCGCGGTCTCGCAGTCGGCGCAGCCCGCGCCCGAGGGCGGGACGCTGGGATCGATGGCGTGGTCGGTGGTCATACGGACTCCTCCTGGGTCTCGCCGGAGGCGGGGGCGGTGAGCGGGAGGAGCACCTGGAAGCGGGTGTCGCCCGGCTCGGAGTCGAACCGGATGCTGCCGTGGTGCTTGTTGACCACGATCCGCCAGGAGATGTCCAGGCCCAGCCCGGTGCCCTCGCCCACGGGCTTGGTGGTGAAGAACGGGTCGAAGACCCGGTCGCGGATCTCCGGCGGGATGCCGGGGCCGGTGTCGCCGAACTCCACCAGCAGCCGGTCGTTCTCCCGCGCGGTGCGCACGGTCAGCGTGCCCGTGCCGCCGTCCCCGTCCGCGTGGTCCATCGCCGCGACCGCGTTGTCGATGAGGTTGGTCCACACCTGGTTGAGTTCCGCGGGGTAGGCCGGGACCCGGGGCAGGGTCCGGTCGTAGTCCTTGACCACACGGATGCCCTTCCCCGTCTTCCCCGACAGCATCAGCAGCGTGCTGTCGAGGAGTTCATGCACGTCGGCGACCTGGAAGGGGGCGCGGTCGAGCTGCGAGTACTGCTTGGCGGCATCCACGAGGTGCGAGATGCGGCCCGCGGAGTCCTGGATCTCGTCCATCAGCAGCTCGGTCTCGACGGTGTAGCTCAGCCAGCCCACCGCACTGGGCAGCAGCGCCTCGTCCACGGCCGCGGCCACCTGCTCCAGCCAGTCCACGTCCAGTCCGGCCTGCACGAACGTCGGGGCGATCCGCCAGCCGTCGGCGATGCCGTGGTCGTCCAGCCAGTCGGAGAGCGTGTCCTCCCGGTCGGCCGCCTCCAGCGGGCTGAGCACCGGTGCCTTGGCGACCCGCTCGGCGGTGCGCTCCTGGATCTCGATCAGGCCCGCCAGCGTCTGCCGGTCGAAGGTGCCCTCGGAGATGATCCGCAGCTTGCGGCGCATCTTGGCCACCCGTTCGCGCAGCGAGGCCGTGGCCCGCACGGCCGCCGCGGCCGGGTTGTTGAGCTCGTGGGTCAGCCCGGCGGACAGCGATCCGAGGGCCAGCAGCCGCTCCCGCTGGCCGACGGCCTGCTGGGTGCTCTTGACTCCGAAGAACAGCCCCTCCAGCAGGTGCACCGCCATCGGAAACCACTCCTGCATGATCTCCGCGAACGTGTCCGCGGGCAGCACGAAGAACCGCGTCGGCTCCGTCACGCGCAGGGAGTTGTTGTAGACCTGCGGCACCCGGTCCCCGAGGTAGGCCTGCATGGCCCCCGCGTACACCCCGCGCTGGGAGGTGCGGGTGACCTCCACCTCGTCGCCGCCGACCCGCCGGGACAGCACGACGGTGCCCTCCACCAGCACGTAGAAGCAGGTGGCGGGGTCGCCCTCGGTGTAGACCGCGCCGGGTTCGTACCCCTCCACCCGGCCCGCGTCGCACAGCCGCCCCAGCTGCTCGGGGGTCAGCTTCTCGAACAGGAAGAGGGAGCCGATCTCGTCCGGCAGGCACGGCATCGACCGCGCGGTCACGACTGCTCCAGGTACCGGTGGACGAGCATCACGGCCATGGCTCCCTCTCCTACGGCGGAGGCGACGCGCTTGGCGGACTCCGCGCGCGCGTCGCCCGCGACGAACACGCCCGGGACGTTGGTCTCCAGGTGGTACGGGGGCCGGTCCAGCTCCCAGCCGGCGGGCGGGCGTCCGTCGGCGGTGAGGTCGGGCCCGGCCAGGATGAACCCCCGCTCGTCGCGCAGCACGGTGCCGTCCAGCCAGCCGGTCAGCGGGGCGGCGCCGATGAACACGAACAGCCACTGCGCGTCGACGGCCTCGGTGCGCCCGCTCGCGGTGTCCCGCAGCGTCAGCCGCTCCAGGTGCCCGTCGCCGTGCGCCTCCTCCACGACCGTGCCGCACCGCACCGAGATGTTCGGCGCCCGGCCGATCTGCTGGATCAGGTAGTACGACATCGACGCAGACAGGTCCGGCCCGCGCACCAGCAGCGTCACCGACTTGGCGAACCGGGACAGGTACATGGCCGCCTGCCCGGCCGAGTTGGCGCCGCCCACGATGTACACGTCGTGGCCCTGGCAGGCGGACGCCTCGGTCAGCGCGGAGCCGTAGTACACGCCGCAGCCGCCCAGCTCCTCGCAGCCCGGCGCCGCCAGCTGCCGGTACGACACCCCGGTCGCCAGGATCACGCTGTGCGCGGCCACCGCCGACCCGTCGGAGAACCGTACGACCCGGGCGCCGCCGCCCACCTCGAGCCCCGTCACCTCCCGCGCGGTGAGGATCTCCGCGCCGAACCGGGTGGCCTGCCGCCGCGCCCGGTCGGTGAGCTGTGCCCCCGACACCCCGTCGGGGAAGCCGAGGTAGTTCTCGATACGGGAGCTCTGCCCGGCCTGCCCGCCGGTCGCCGACCGCTCCACCAGCACCGTCCGCAGCCCCTCCGAGGCCCCGTACACGGCCGCGCCGAGGCCCGCCGGGCCGCCGCCGATCACCACCAGGTCGTAGAAGTCGGCCGTCGGGGTCGTCGCCAGGCCGACGTGGGCGGCGAGGTCCGCGGGGTCCGGCTCCACCAGCGGCGCCCCGTCCGGGGTGATCACCACCGGCAGCCGCATCCCGTCCTCGTCCGCGGCGGCCAGCAGCCGCCGGCCCTCCGGCTCGTCGGAGGAGTACCAGCGGTAGGGCACCTGGTTGCGGGCCAGGAACTCGCGCACGTCGGAGGAGCGCGCCGACCAGCGGTGACCGATCACCTTGGTGCTGGGCACCGGCCGGTGGTCGCTGGACCGCCAGGCCTCCAGCAGGTCGTCCACGACCGGGTAGAGCTTCTCCTCCGGCGGGTCCCACGGCTTCAGCAGGTAGTGGTCCAGGTCGACGACGTTGATCGCGTCGATCGCCGCGCCGGTGTCCGCGTACGCGGTCAGCAAAACCCGGCGCGCCCCCGGATGCACGTCCATGGCGCGCTCCAGGAACTCGATGCCGTTCATCCGCGGCATCCGGTAGTCGGCGAGGATCACGGCGACCAGGTCGCCGCGCAGCTTCAGTTCACGCAGCGCCTCCAGCGCGGACTCCCCGGACTCGGCGCGCACGATCCGGTACGACGCCCCGTAGCGCCGCCTGAGGTCCCGGGCCACGGCACGGGAGACGCCCGGGTCGTCGTCCACGGTCATGATGACGCTCCGGGCGGCATCGGCGGGCTGTGCCATGCGTACCCCACATCGTGGTCGGATCCCCGGGACGGCGGACCGAGAGCCCCTCGCGGCCACCGGACCGGCCCGTGCCCATCGTATGTTCGGACGCCGCGATGCGCGCGGGCGTACGCGAACCCGCCCCGGCGGGGCCGCGGACCGGTGACCGCGGTGCGGGGGAGGGGAGATCCGTAGGGAAGACTGGGCCGCGAGAACACGACACCAGGAGGAACGGCATGACGCGCCCGATCACGGCAGGGATCGACGGCACCGAGGAGAGCCTCGCCGCGCTGGCCTGGGCGGCCAGGGAGGCGACCCGCCGGGGACTGCCGCTCAGGGTGGTCCATGCCTGGCGGTTCCAGGCGCACGACACGGTCGACACCGGTGACAGGGCCGCCCAGGAACGGTGGGTGCGCGAGGCGACCGAGGAGGCGGCCCGGGCCGTCCGCGAACGGCACGGCGACCTGACCGTCACCACCGACGTCCTCGAGGGCGACGCGGTCGAGACTCTTGCCGCCGCGGCCGCGGACGCCGAGATGCTGGTGCTCGGTTCCCGCGGGCACGGGCGGATCATGGGGTTCCTGGTGGGCTCGGTCGGCCAGCAGGTGATCGTCGACGCCGCGCGCCCGGTGGTGTTCGTCCGGGCCGGCGACAAGGCGTCCGACGAGGTGGCCGGGCACGAGATCGTGGTCGGGCAGGAGGGCGACCCGGAGGACGGCGCCGCCGCGCTCGGCTTCGCCTTCGAGACCGCGGCCCGGCGCGGCGCCACCGTGCGTGCGGTACGGGCCTGGACCCTGCCGCCGGTGTTCGCCTACAGCCCCGGTTCGCTGCAGCTCGCCGACGAGGCCGGCGGTCTCGAGCCGTTCGAACGGAAGAACCTGGCGGCCGCGCTCGCGCCGTGGCGGGAGCGCTACCCGGACGTGCACGTCGTGGAGCACGTCGAGATGGGCAGCGCCGGCCAGGTCCTGCTGTCGGTGTCGGGCACGGCCCAGCTGATGGTCGTCGGCCGCCGGGCCCGCCGCTCCGCCGTGGGCGCCCGGATCGGCTCCGTGGCGGGAGGCGTGCTGCACCACGCGGACTGCCCCGTGGCGGTCGTGCCGCCCGCCTGATTCCCGCCGTGCGTCCCGGTCAGTCGTCCGTCGGCCGCAGGGTGTCGCGGGCCTTCGGCAGGATGGTGCGGATGTAGTCCTCGACGGCGGTGCCGAGACCGATGTCGTGCTGGGCCCGCTCGGACAGGTACCAGCGGTGCTCCAGCAGCTCGTGGTAGATCTCCGCGGCGTCCACCGAGCCCCGCAGCTCCGGCGGCACGGACCGCACGGTGGGCCGGAACACCTCGCGCACCCAGCGGTGCGCGAGGACCTCCGGACGGGCGCCGAGGGGATCGCCCGGGGCGTAGTCGTCCTGGGTGGCCATCCAGCTCTCCAGGTCGTTGAGCAGCCGGCGGGCCTGGTTCTCCTCGGTGTCCAGCCCGGTCAGCCGCAGCAGCTGGCGCTGATGGTGCCCGGCGTCCACGACCTTGGGCACGAACGTCACCGAGTCGCCGTTGGAGGCGTGCTCGATCTGCATCTCGGCCACGTCGAACCCGAGGTCGTTCAGCCGGCGGATGCGGCGCTCGATGTAGTGGTGCTTGCCGGCCGGGTAGACCGAGGTGCGCGTCAGCTCCTGCCACAGGCCCTGGTAGCGGGCGCAGATCTCGGTGCCGAACTCGATCGGGTCGACGGAAGGGTGCAGCGCGCCGGATGCCTCCAGGTCCAGCAGCTCGCCGCTGATGTTGACCCGCGCCAGGTCGAGGTCGTACTCCCGCTGCCCCGCGGTGAGTTCGGGGTGCAGGTCGCCGGTCTCCGCGTCCACCAGGTAGGCGGCGTAGGCGCCCGCGTCGCGCCGGAACAGCGTGTTGGACAGCGAGCAGTCGCCCCAGGCGAACCCGGCCAGGTGCAGCCGCACCAGCAGCACGGCGAGCGCGTCCATCAGCCGGTGCATGGTGGCCGGGCGCAGCGTCGTCTCGAACATCGACCGGTACGGCATCGAGCCGCCGAGGTGCCGGGTGATCAGCACGCACTCCAGCGGCTCCCCGCCCGGGTCGGTGCGGCCGGTGACCACGGCCAGCGGATCCACCGCCGGGATGCCGATCCGGTCCAGGTCGCGCAGCAGTTCGTACTCGCGCAGCGCCGGGCGCTGGGCCAGTTCCTTCACCGCGACCACCTCGTCGCCGGCGCGCGCGTAGCGCACGACGTGTCGGGAGATGCCGCGCGGCAGCGGCACCAGGTACTCCTCCGGCCACTCCTCCAGCGGCAGGTGCCACGGCAGTTCCAACAGGAGCGCGGGGTGCTCCGGGTTGGTGGCGTTGATCTGCAGTGCCATGGCGGCGGTGTCCTCGTCTCGCGGGTGATCGTCACCTCAGCCTATTGCGCGCGCTCCCGGGCGAGGAGGGCGGCGTTCCGCACCGGCCCCCGGTGCGACGGGCCGTGTCCGGGCAGCAGCAGATCGCCGTCCAGGCCGGCCAGGACGTCCAGCGACCGTACGGCGGCGGCGCGCTCGCGGTGGAACATGTCCGTCAGCATCTGCGGCCCCTCGCTGCGCGAGGTGGGATGGCCGCTGACCAGGGCGTCGCCGGACACCACCACCCCGGAGTGCGGGAGGTGGAACGCGCAGTGCCCCGCGGTGTGCCCGGGGGTGTGCACGGGCACCGGCCGGCCCGGCAGGTCGAGCGGCCCCGTGCCGCCTCCCGGGAACGGCGAAGGCGCGGTGACCGCCACGTGTGCCGTGCCGCCGGCGCGCAGGGCGTGCGCGGCCCACGGCAGCACACCGGGCCGCCAGCCGTTGCGCAGCACCCGTGCCACGCTCACCTGGTGCAGGAAGTCACGCCGGGCGTGCGGGACTTCGGCCTCATGGGCGTGGACGGGGGTGCCGTACGTGGCGGCGAGGAACTCGGCGGACCCCAGGTGGTCGTTGTGCGCGTGGGTGATCAGCACCGCCGTCACCGCCTCCGGCGAGGCGCCCACCTCGGCGAGTGAGCCGAGCAGCCCCGCCCGGTCGCCCGGGTAGCCGGTGTCGATCAAGGTGACGGCGTCCCCCTCGGTGAGGATCACCCAGTTCGTGCTCGTGCCGTGCACCAGAAAGGTGCCGTGGGCCACCTGCCGCACCGTTGCCTTCATGACCGCCTCGCGCGTTCGCCCGCATACCGGTTGGACGAGCACAGGAAAGCAGATCAGCGGGCGGGTGCGGGCGGTGGTCCCGGCTCCGGGCGTGCCTGCGCCGCGTCGGGCGCCGGGCGCATCCCGAACAGCCACCGGGTCGCCGCCCACCGGCGCACCCCGTACTCGTACAGCACCCCGATCGTGGCCGACGAGGCCGTGACGATCACCGCGTACTTCAGCCCCGCGGACGCGGACCAGCCGACCACGCCGTAGGCGAAGGCGACCACGACCGGCTGGTGCAGCACGTACAAGGGCAGGGCGGCGACGGCCAGATACGGCAGCACCCCGGACGCCCGTCCGCGCCGGGCGCGGTGCGGCCCGCGGGCCGGCCGGTCCAGCAGACCGAGGATCGCCAGCACCCAGCACCACCCCGCCGCGCCGAACAGCGCCCGGGTCACCAGGGCGGACGGCGTCCACGCCGTGAACGGGTCGTCACCCGCGACGAAGCCGGGCGCGGTCCCGGCGAACAGCACCACCCCCAGCGCCCCCACCCGTACGGCTGCCCGGCGCGTCGGCGCGCGGACCCGCTCGTCGTCCGCGAGGGCGAAGCCGTGGACGAAGAACAGCAGGTACGCCCAGCGGTTCCAGCCCGCGTAGTCCTCCTCCATGCCGAGCAGGGCGTCGATCGCGGCGAGCGGCAGCGCGGGCAGCAGGAGCAGGGCGGGCCGGCGCCGCACCGCGTCGGCCGCTCGGTCCGCCCCCCGGGCCAGTGGGGCCGCGAGGGGCGCCAGCAGCAGGCAGAAGGTGAGCAGCAGGACCACGAACCACAGGTGCCCGGTCTCGAAGTGGTCGCCCCGCAGCACGAACGGGAAGTCCGCCGCGTCGGGCCGCACGGTCAGGAACCGTCCCCAGAACCGTACGTACGACTCGTCGTGACCGGGGTCGGCGGCGCGCAGCCGCAGCCACTGGGGGAGGGGGCACAGCACGACGGTGCCGAACACCAGCGGGACGCCCAGGCGCAGCAGGCGTTCCCGGACGAAGCGGGCCGGGCCCCGGCGGCGGACCGAGTACCGGGCGCCCAGGCCGGCGACCAGGAACAGCATGGGCATCGCCCACACCACGCCGAACCCGGCGAGGACGGTGACGGCGCCGGTCGTCGTCGCGTTCTTGACGTAGAAGTCGTCGTCCGGGGAGAACACCAGGGCGCTGTGGAAGAGGACCAGCCCGAGGACGACGAGGGCGCGCAGGACGTCCAGTTCGCCGCGCCGGGCGGACCCCGCGCCCCGCTCCGCGTCCGCGCCCATCGGTCCTCCCCGCCACGGGTCGGCACCAGTGTGGGGCAGGGCCGGCGGGGGAGGACAGGCTTCCGCCCGGCCCGTTCCGCACGATGGCGAGCGCGGGGTCAGTTCACCCCGCGCGGGCGGAACTGGATGCTGATGCGCGGGCCCGCGGCCTTCGTGCTCTTCGGCACGCAGTGTTCCCAGGTCCGTTGGCAGGACCCGCCCATCACGACGAGGTCGCCGTGCCCGAGCGGACGGCGCACCGTCTCGCCACCGCCGACGGGCCGCAGCAGCAGGTCGCGGGGCGCGCCCACGGACAGGATGGCGACCATGGTGTCCTCACGGGCGCCCCGGCCGATCCGGTCGCCGTGCCAGGCGACGCTGTCCCGGCCGTCGCGGTAGTAGCACAGGCCGGCGGTGGCGAACGGCTCGCCCAGCTCCTCGGCGTAGTGGGCGCTCAGTGCGGCGCGGGCCTCGGCGAGCACCGGGTGCGGGAGCGGGGCGCCGACGCCGTAGTACGCAAGGAGCCGGGGCACGGAGACGACCTGGTCGTACATCTGGCGCCGCTCCGCCCGCCAGGGGGCCTCGGCGGCCAGGTGGTCGAAGAGCGCGTCGGACCCGTGCAGCCAGCCCGGGAGCAGGTCGATCCAGGCGCCGCTGCCGAGCTCGGTACGGCGCACTCCGTCGAGCGGGCCGAGCCGCAGCTCGTCGTCCTGGTCGAAGAGGGAGCCCTGGAGCGCCGGAAGGTGGTGCGTGCTCATGGGGCCAGCGTACTCCTTAATCGAAAATACGTTCTAGATCGACCGGTGGTCGTCGTCCCGGTGCGGCTCGCACCCCGTGATTCCCGGCTCCGGGGGCTGTTCGATACACCGGTGTATCGGATACGTTCCCGTATCGGACGGGAGGGGATCGCATGGCGGAGGGCGGGACGGGGCGTGTCACCGGACGCCGGCTGCGCACCCGCGCCAGGCTGCTGGACGCCGCCTTCACGGTCTTCGCCGCCAAGGGCTTCGGACACGTCTCCATCGAGGAGATCTGCGAGGCCGCCGGCTACACCCGGGGCGCCTTCTACTCCAACTTCGCCGGTCTCGACGAGCTGTTCTTCGCCCTCTACGCGGAGCGCGCCGACGTGATCGCCGAGCAGGTCACCGACGCCCTCGCCCTGGACGGGCCGGACCTCGACGTGGCCGCGGCCGTCGACCGGGTCTCCGAGGTCCTGCTGCTGGACCGCGACTGGCTGCTGGTCAAGACCGACTTCCTGGTGCACGCCGCCCGCGACCCCCGCGTGGCGGACACCCTGCTGGACCACCGGGCGCGCCTGCGGCGGGCCGTCGCCGACCGGCTGGAGCGGGCCCGGGGCCACACCGCGCTGCCCGCCGTGCTCGGCGACAGCGAGGGCGCCGCTCACGCGGTGGTCGCCGCGTACGACGGCGTCACCGCCCAACTGCTGCTGGACCGGGACGTCGAGCGCGCCCGGGTCTGGCTGAGACAACTGCTCACCGCGCTGCTCACCGGATGAAGTCTCCGGACGGCAGCTCCGGACGGACAAGGAAGGGACGGTCGCCATGGACGCCGACGTCATCGTCGTCGGAGCGGGGCTCGCGGGCCTCGTCGCGGCCCACGAACTGACCAGCAAGGGCCGCAGGGTCGCCCTGGTCGACCAGGAGAACGCCGCCAATCTCGGCGGCCAGGCCTACTGGTCGTTCGGCGGGCTGTTCCTGGTCGGGTCACCGGAGCAGCGCCGCCTCGGCGTCAAGGACTCCGTCGACCTGGCCTGGAACGACTGGCAGGGCAGCGCCGCCTTCGACCGGCTCGACGACGAGGACTCCTGGGCGCGGCGCTGGGCGCGCGCCTACGTCGAGTGGGCGGCCGGGGAGAAGCGGTCCTGGCTGGACGGCCACGGCATCACCTTCCTGCCCACCGTCGGCTGGGCCGAGCGCGGCGACCTGCGCGCCGGCGGCCACGGCAACTCCGTGCCCCGCTTCCACATCGCCTGGGGCACCGGCACCGGCGTCGTCGCCCCGTTCGTGCGGTACGCCCGCGAGGCCGCGCGTGACGGACTGCTCACTTTCCACCACCGCCACCGGGTCGACGAACTGGTCGTCGAGGACGGCGCCGCGCGCGGAGTGCGCGGCGCGGTGCTGGCCGAGGACGACGCGCCGCGCGGGGTCGCCTCCAGCCGCGAGGTGATCGGCGCGTTCGAACTCACCGCCCAGGCCGTGATCGTCACCAGCGGCGGCATCGGCGCCGACCACGACATCGTCCGGAGGTACTGGCCCGAGCGGCTGGGCACCCCGCCGCGCGAGATGGTCACCGGCGTCCCCGCCTACGTCGACGGGCGGATGCTCGACATCAGCGCCCGCGCGGGCGTGCGCCTGGTCAACCGGGACCGCATGTGGCACTACACCGAGGGCATCCAGAACTGGGACCCGGTCTGGCCGGGCCACGGCATCCGCATCCTGCCCGGACCGTCCTCGATGTGGTTCGACGCGCTCGGCCGCCGGCTGCCCGAGCCGTGCCTGCCCGGCTACGACACCCTGGGCACGCTCAAGCACCTGCGCACCACCGAGGACATCGCGCCGTACGACCACTCCTGGTTCGTCCTCACCCAGAAGATCGTCGAGAAGGAGTTCGCCCTCTCCGGCTCCGAGCAGAACCCCGACATCACCGCCAAGGACCGGGCAGGCTTCCTGCGGGAACGCGTCCTCGGCAAGGGCGCCCCCGGACCGGTGGACGCCTTCCTGCGCAACGGCGCGGACTTCGTCACCGCATCGACCGTCGAGGAACTCGTCGAGAAGATGAACGGCCTCACCGGCGAACCGCTGCTCGACGCGGCCCTGCTGCGGCGCCAGATCGAGGCCCGCGACCTGCAGATCGCCAACTCCTACAGCAAGGACGCCCAGGTCCAGGGCATCCGCAACGCCCGCCGCTACATCGGCGACCGCCTCGGCCGGGTCGCCACCCCGCACCGCATCCTCGACCCGGCGGCCGGCCCGCTGATCGGCGTGAAACTGCACATCCTCACCCGCAAGACCCTCGGCGGCATCCAGACCGACCTGGACTCCCGCGCGCTGGGCGCGGACGGCAACCCGGTCGAGGGGCTCTACGCGGCCGGTGAGGTGGCGGGCTTCGGCGGCGGAGGCGTCCACGGCTACAACGCCCTGGAGGGCACCTTCCTCGGCGGCTGCCTCTTCTCGGGCCGCGCCGCGGGACGCGCGGCGGCCGCGCAGACGGCGTAGCGGAGGAAGCGGGCCGGCCGGGGGCCGGCCCGTCAGTCCGACAACAGCCGCGCCAGCACCTCGGCGTGGCTGAGCTCCGGCTGCTTCGACGCGGTCAGCAGGGTCACCGGGCCCTTCCCTGACAGCTCACGCACCCGCCGCACCGCCCCGGCCGCCTCCGGGGCGGCCAGCTCCGCCTCGTAACGCTCGCGGAACTCCTCGAAGGAGCCCTCACCCGCGTGGTACCAGCGGCGCAGCTCCGTGGAGGGTGTCAGCGCCTTCGGCCACTCGTCCACCCGCGCCGCGTCCTTGGCCAAGCCGCGCGGCCACAGCCGGTCGACCAGGACCCGTAGCCCGTCGCCGGGCTCGGCCGGTTCGTACACACGGCGCACGCGCATGCTCATCACGGCCCCTTCCGCCGGAGTCGCCGCGAGCCTACTGCGGCGCGCGGGGCGGGGCGCGACGAGTGGGGCACTCCGATTCTCCCGGCGCGCTCCGGGTACTTTGTCCGCCGGAACGTGACGGTCAGGAGGTGACGGATGGAGGCAACGGACGACATGCCCGTCGTCGGCACCCTCGCCGAGCTCACCGCGCTGGTGGAGCGCGAACGCGGGCTCTACGTCCGCTGGTCCCGGGGGCCGGCGATCGACCTGCACGCCGTGTCCAGCATCGACGACCTGACGGGCGTGGCCATGCCCGGCCTGTCCGCCAACCCGCTCGACGTGGAGGAGTGGTGGCGGGACCGGCCGGCGGCCCTGTGGGTGGCACGGCGGCTGTACGACTACGAGCACCTGCCCCGGGAGAAGGGCGCCGGCATCCGGCCCTGGGTGCTCAGGGGGCGCGAGGCGGGCCGCGGGCCGGACAACGAGCCGTTGGTCACCGACGTGAGTCCTCTGTGCTGGATCGCGGACGGCGTCATCGAGGAGGCGCACGCGGAAGTGGCCCGCCAGGAGAATCCCTGGGGGCCACTGCGCCGCGTCAACCGCTGACCGCCGGGCGGGGAGCCCGGGGCCGGCGCGGACGGGTAACACTCTCACCGTCACACCCGCACCGCCGGATCCCGCGCCTCACGCCCCGCGCGACGAACGGCGCGCCGCGATACGCCGCTTGAGCGCACGGCGTTCCGTCTCGCTCGTGCCGCCCCACACCCCGATGGACTGTCCGGTCTCCAGGGCCCATTCCAGGCACTGCTCCTGTACGGGGCAGCGCCGGCAGACCGCCTTGGCCTGCTCGGTCTGCATCAGGGCGGGACCGGAGGTGCCGATCGGGAAGAACAGCTCAGGGTCCTCGGTCCGGCAGGCCGCGCTGTGCCGCCAGTTGTCCATCGAAAGTCACCTGCGTCCGGAGTCGATGCGCACCCTTTTGGATGCCTTGCTTCCTTTCGAGTGACCTGTCAAGTGGCGGTCAAACAGCGCGATCCGCGGGGAAGCGGTCACTGCTCGCGCTGCCCCCACGGAGATCCGTAGGCGGTGAGCAGGTCGAGGAAGGGACGCGCGGGGAACGCCTCGGGGCCGAGCACGCCCGAGCCGGACCAGGCGCCGGTCGCCAGCAGTTCGAGGGCGATCACCGGGTTGACGGCCGTCTGCCACACCACGGCCTGGCAGCCGTACTCGCCCATCGACCACTGGTTGTCCACCACGTGGAACAGGTACACCTCGCGCGGCTTGCCGTCCTTGGTGCCCCGCACCCAGGTGCCCGCGCAGGTCTTGCCCCGCATCCGGTCGCCGAGCGTCGCCGGGTCCGGCAGGCAGGCGGCGACGACGTCCCGGGGGGAGATCCGCACGGGACCGTCGGGGCCCGGCACGGTCACCGGCTCGGTGCGGTCCAGGCCCAGCAGGTGCAGCGTGCGGAGCGTGTCCGTGAACTCGCGGCCCAGGCCGTACTTGAAGGTGACGCGGCGGGCGTCCACCCAGCGCGGCACCAGTAGCACCTCCTCGTGCTCCACGTTCACGCACTCCACCGGGCCGATGCCCTCGGGGAAGTCGAACACCTCGGGCTCGCTGAAGGGTTCGGTGGTGAACCAGCCGCGGTCCTTCTCGTAGACCACGGGCGGGTTGAGGCACTCCTCGATCGTCGTCCAGATGCTGAAGGACGGCGCGAAGTCGTAGCCGTCCACCGTGAGGTTCGCGCCGTCGCGGACACCGATCTCGTCGATCTCGTCGAAGAGTTCGTCGGCCGCGTGCCGGGCGAACACGTCCGACATCCCGGGCTCCACGCCCATGCCGACCAGAGCCAACTGCCCGGCCTCGGCCCACTCGTCGGCCTGCGCGAACTGCTCGTCGCCCAGCTTGACGCCGCACTCCTCGTAGGGCCGCTCGCCGTGCGGGCGGGACAGGGACATCGCCATGTCGACATAGGTGGCGCCGCCCGTCCGGGCCGCGCGGAACAGCGGCATCACGAACCGGGGGTCCGTCGCGTTCAGCAGCACGTCGCAGTCGTGCCGCTCGAGCAGGGCCGTCACCCGCGCCTCGTCGGCGGCGTCGACCCGCTCGGCGCGGAACCGGCCGCCGTCCGCGCCGAGCGCCGCGACCGCCGCCTCGGCCCGCGCCGGGTCGTGGTCGGCCACCACCATCAGGTCGAAGAACGGCCGCCGCGCCGCGATCCGGGTGACGGCGGTACCCACGCCGCCCGCTCCCACCAGCAGTACACGCATGACGGAGCACTCCCTTCCTTCCTCATGGATCCGTGCGGATCCGGAACGTTCTGCGGGGCCCCTGACGTGATGAAACGCCGCACGGCGACGTAAGGTCAATGGCGTTGGCATAAGGCTGGAGGGGCGGAAGGAGCGGCGATGGCCAAGCGTGTAATCCCCGAGGAGCGGCGGCGCCGCCGCAGGCCCACCAAGGGCGGTGTGGTGCTGTCGGAGCGGCTGATCGTCGAGGCGGCGCTGCGTCTGCTGCGCGAACACGGCAGCGCGGGCCTGACCGCCCGCCGCCTCGGACTCGCCCTGGACTGCGACCCGAGCACGCTCTACCGCTACTTCCGCGGCATGGACGACCTGACCCTCGCCATCGGTGACGCGCTGATCGGCCAGGCGCTCGACGGCTGGCACCCCACCAGGCGGTGGCGCCACGACCTGCGCGGCCTCGGCCTGCGCATCCACGCCGCGTACGTCTCCCACCCGCAGGCGGCCGTCCTCACCGCGAGCCGGGTCTCCGGCCGGGCCAACGAACTCGCCGCCGACGAGGCGGTCCTGGACGTCCTGCGCACCGCCGGCTTCCCGCCGGCCGACACCGTCCGCGTCTACCAGGCCTTCATCGACACCACGCTGGCGTTCGCCGCCCTCGACGCCGCGTCCCTCGCCCTGCCCGACGCCGTGCGGCGGGCCGACGAGGACATGTGGCGCTCGACCTACGCCCGGCTGCCCGCCGCCACCCACCCGTGCATCGCCGAGACCGCCCCGCTGCTCGCCGCCCGCATGGTCACCAGCGCCTACCCCACGGCGCTGGACATGCTGCTGTCGAGCGCCGAGCGGGACCTGGCGGAGCTCGGGGTCAGGGGTGCAGAGCCCGGGCCGCCGTCCGCGTGACCGCGTCGGCGACCGCCGCGAGCGCGGGGGAGTCCAGCTTCCACTGCTGCCAGTACAGGGCCGTGTCGACCTCCCGGCCCGGGGCGAACACCGTGACCCGCCCGGCCCGCAGCAGCGGCACCGCCTGCGCCTCGGGCACCATGCCCCAGCCGAGACCCGCGGCCACCGCCTCGGCGAACCCCTCCGAGGTCGGCACGTGGTGGCGCAGGGTGCTCGCCCCCGTGCGACCGCCGGTGAGCCGCCGTACGAACCCGTCCTGGAAGTCGTCCCGCCGGTCGAAGACCACAACCGGCGCCGCCGGCACCGACTCCGCGAGCGGCTCCGTCAGCAGCTCCGCCGCGAACTCCGGGTGCGCCACCGGCAGGTAGCGCATGCGCCCCAGGTACCGCACCGAGCAACCCGGCACCGGGTCGCGGGAGGAGGTCACCGCGGCCATCACCGTCCCCTCGCGCAGCAGCGCGGCCGTGTGCGACTCGTCCTCCCGGCGCAGTTCGAAGCAGAGCCGGGACCGCGCCGGCAGCCGGACCAGGGCGTCCAGGAACCAGGTGGCCAGGGAGTCCGCGTTGACCGCGACCGACACCCGGGTCGGCTCCCCGGCGCCGCTCAGCCCCAGCTCCGCGTACGCGTCCCGCTCCAGCCGGGCCACCTGGCGGGCCAGCCGCACCAGCACCTCGCCGGACTCGGTGGGCCGCACCGGCCGGGTCCGCAGCAGCAGTACCCGCCCGGTGCGCTGCTCCAGCGCCTTCACCCGCTGGCTGACCGCCGAGGGCGTCACGTGCAGTGCGGCGGCCGCCGCGTCGAACGTCCCCTCGTCCACCACCGCGAGCAGCGTCCGTACCTGGTCCAGCGGAAGATCTTCCCTCACGTCGGCTAAGGGTACGTAAGAATCCTTAGCTGTACTGCACCACCGCGTCCGGCATAGTTTCGACGCCATGACCAGCGCATTCACCACCGCCGCCGCAGGTTTCGGCACCGGACTCTCCCTGATCGTCGCCATCGGCGCACAGAACGCCTTCGTCCTGCGCCAGGGGATCCGCCGGGACGCCGTGCTCGCCGTCGTCGGCATCTGCGCCCTGTCCGACGCCCTCCTCATCGCTCTCGGCGTCGGCGGCGTGGGCGCCGTCGTGGTGGCCTGGCCCGCGGCGCTGACGGTGGTGGGCTGGATCGGCGGCGTCTTCCTCCTCGGCTACGGCGCCCTGGCCGCCCGCAGGGTGTTCCGTCCGGCCGGCGCCGGGCTGGAGGCGGGGGGCGGCGACGCGGCCGGCTCGCGCCGCCGGGCCGTCCTCACCTGCCTCGCCCTGACCTGGCTCAACCCGCACGTCTACCTCGACACCGTGTTCCTGGTCGGCTCGGTCGCCGCCGACCACGGCCCGCTGCGCTGGACCTTCGGTCTCGGGGCCGTGCTGGCCAGCCTCTGCTGGTTCGCCGCTCTGGGCTTCGGCGGCCGGCTGCTCGCCCGCTTCCTGGCCCGTCCGGCCGCCTGGCGGGTGTTGGACGGCCTGGTGGCCGCCACCATGATCGTCCTCGGTGTGACGCTCCTCCTCGGAGCCTGAGGACGCTCGCGCTCCGAGGGGTGCGATAGTGAGTCCCGGCCAATGGATGTAAGTACCAACCAGGACGGTCGTGGACACCAGCGAGAGCAGTACCGAATCCCGGGCGGACGACCAGGAGACGGGGGCGAGCGGGCCGCGCGGATGGCGCCGCTGGGCCATGGACACCCGCCCGCTGCGCCGCCCCGCCTACCGCCGGCTGTGGGTCTCCACCGTGGTGACGGCTGTCGGCAGCCAGCTCACCGCCGTCGCGGTGCCCAAACAGATCTACGACATCACCGGCTCCTCCGCCTGGGTCGGCACCGCGAGCCTCGCCGGACTGCTGCCGCTGATCGTGTTCGCCCTGTGGGGCGGGGCGATCGCCGACAGCGTGGACCGCCGCAAGCTGCTGCTGCTCACCAACAGCGGTATCGCGGTCACCTCGGTGCTGTTCTGGGCCCAGGCCTTCGTCGGCCTGGAGTCCGTCTGGACGCTGATGCTGCTGCTCGCCCTCCAGCAGGCCTTCTGGGGGCTGAACGCGCCCGCCCGCAGCGCCTCCGTCGCCCGCCTGGTCCCCGCGGACGAACTGCCCGCCGCCAACGCGCTCGGCTCCACCGTGATGCAGACCGGCCAGATCGCCGGGCCGCTGCTCGCCGGCGCCCTCATCCCCGTGATCGGGCTGGCCGAGCTGTACCTGATCGACGCCCTCGCGCTGTGCGTCACCGTCTGGGCGGTGTACCGGCTGCCCGCCCTGCCGCCGCTGACCGCCGCCAAGGCCGGGAGCGCCGGGCTGCGCGGCGTCCTGGAGGGCTTCCGCTACATATCGGGGCACGCGGTCCTGCTGCTGTCGTTCCTCGCCGACATCGTCGCCATGGTCCTCGGCATGCCCCGCGCCCTGTTCCCGCAGCTCGCCGCCGAGACGTACGCGCCCTACGGCGAGGGCTTCGCGCTGGGCCTGCTGTTCGCCGCGATCCCGCTCGGCGCGGTGCTGGGCGGCCTGTTCTCCGGCACCTTCTCCCGGGCCCGCCGGCACGGCTGGATGGTCATCGGCTCGGTGGTCGTCTGGGGCCTGGCCGTCGCCGGGTTCGGCCTGAGCGGCAGCCTCTGGATCGCGGTCGCCTTCCTCGCCCTCGCCGGGGTCGCCGACATGGTCTCCATGGTGTTCCGCGGGGCGATCCTGCTGTCCGCCGCGACCGACGAGATGCGCGGCCGCATGCAGGGCGTGTTCACCGTCGTGGTGGCGGGCGGACCCCGTCTGGCGGACGTGCTGCACGGCACCGCCGGCACCGCCTTCGGCCCCCGCACGACCGTCACGGGCGGCGGCATCCTGGTCGTCGTACTCATACTGGCCCTGGCCGTCGCGATGCCGGCGCTGCGCCGCTATCGGGCGTGAGGGGGCGGCGCGCCTGCGCGCGTCGTGTACGACAGGGCCCGCGTAGGGCCGGGGCCGGGGCTACGGGACCCCGCCGCGGGTCGCGTACTGGTGCATGAGCTGGCCTCGGGTCGACTCCAGTCGGTGTGCCAGCACCTCGGCGACGCAGCGGACCAGTGCCAGCCCCAGCGCCGTGTCCTCCTCGCACAGGCGCAGCACGGCAGCGGCGTCGAACTCGTAGGCGCGCACCGGGCTGAAGGCGACCGCGCCGAAGTCCCATTCGTAGGGCGGGAAGAGCCAGGACCAGCCCAGCAGATCGCCCGCGCCGAGGCCGGCGACGGTGACCCGCCGGACGTCGCTGAGCTCCATGTCCAGTGAGACCGCGCCGGAGCGGATCACCCAGAACCGGTCGGCGGCGCCTCCGTAGTCGAAGATGCGGGTGTCCTCCGGGAAGTACACCTCCTCGGCGAGCTCCATCAGGCGAGCGCGCTGGGGAGGGGGGAGGGCGGTCAGGATTTTGATCGGCTTGGTCATGGGGCGGGGCTCCTCGCCGGGATGCGGTCCGGGTGCTTTCCCTATGTTCATTTCAGCCGCTGCCGCCGTCCGGGGCACGTCGGGGCCGGATCCGGCCCCGACGGCGGACCGCCCGCCCGTGTCCGGGCATGAAAAAGCCCTGGCTGGACGGGGGAAGCCAGCCAGGGCCGTAAACGGTGGTGTCCGGGGGATGGGGGTCGACCCCGTCACCACGTATAAGTGAACGATAAACCATTCACCAAAGGTTCGCGTAATCGGGGGGGCGTGACGTCGTTCACCCGGAATCCCGGGCGACGACCCGCACCGTGTTCAGGTCCGGGTCCGCCGGATCCGGGAGGTACATCCCCGCGGCGAGCCCGGTCCGCAGATACCGCAACACCGGCCCGGTGAACCGCTCGCCCGGCAGCACGGCCGGGATCCCCGGCGGATACGGCGTGATCATCTCGGCCGCGACCCGCCCGGCGGCCTCCTCGACCGGCACGTCCTCGGTGGGACCGAAGAACGCGTCCCGCGGCAGCACCGCCTGCTCCATCCGCAGCTCGCCCGGCGCGGGCACCGCCACCTCCGGGCCCCCGCGCAGCTCGGGCGCCGCCCTCCCGAGAGCCCGCAGCGCCGACAGCAGCTCGCCGGTCGTCTCCCGGTCGTCGCCGTGGGTGATCTGCGCCCCGATGCGCCGGTGGTCGACCAGGTGGGCGTCCACCGCCCGGTGCTCGCGCAGCCAGTCCGCCGCCCGGTAGCCCGAGACGCCCAGCTCTTCCAGGTCGATGACGCACGGCAGCGGGTCGAAGTCGTCCGCCAGGCCCGGGCCGCAGAAGTCGTCCCGGTCGTTGACGTGCATGCCGTCGATCTCCTCGATCGCCGCCCGCACCTCGCCCGCGAGCGTCAGGGCCGACCCCATCACATCCTTGCCGCGCAGCGCCATCTGCCGCCGCCAGCCGTCCAGCCCCGCGAAGATCAGCACCGAGGGGCTGGTGGTGCCCAGCAGGTCGGCGCGCATGCCGAGCAGCGCGGGCGGCACCAGGTCGCCGCGCAGATGGAACACGGACCCCTGCTCCAGACCGCTGCCCATCTTGTGGATGCTGGTCACGCAGATGTCGGCGCCCGCGTCCATCGCCCAGGACGGCAGATCGGGGTGGAAGGGAAGGTGCGCGCCCCAGGCCTCGTCCACGATCAGCGGACGCGAGCGCCGGTGGCACACGTCGGCGATGTCCCGCAGCGCCGCGGCGGCGCCGTACGGCGTCGGGCTGGTCACCAGGGCACCGCGCGCGTCCGGATGCGCCTCGAAGGCCTGCTCGAACTCCGCCGCCGACGGGGGATGCGCCAGGTGCCGCTCGGCGTCCCACCACGGCTCCACCCAGACCGGCACGATGCCGGACAGGATCAGCCCCGACACCACCGACTTGTGCGCGTCCCGCCCGATCAGCAGCTTCTCGTGCGGGCCGGCGACCGACAGCATCGCGGCCTTGACCGACAAGGAGCTGCCGCACGTACTGAAGAAGGTGTGCTCGGCGTGCACGGCGTCGGCCATCAGCTCCTGCGCCGACTGCAGCACGCGGCCCCGGGTGAGGCGGTCGTCCAGACCTCCCGTGGCCAGCACGTCACCCAGGAACACGGAGTCCCCGAGCACCTCGCGCACCGCCGGATCCGCTCCGCGCGCCTGCTTGTGGCCCGGGGGCGTGAACCCCAGCCGTCCGCTGCGGTGGTAGTCCTCCAGGGCTTCGAGCACCGGGGCCCGGTGATGGTCGACAGTCATGCGCCGTCGGGTTCCCGACAGCCGTCGCGTCAATCAGCCACCCCGGGGAATCCGCCCCGGTGCCGCGGTCGGTGCCAATCGGTCGGTGCGGGTCCGCGTGCGTGCCGGTCGGTCAGTGCCGGTCCGCGTGCCGCCCCGGCGTCAGGATCTCGTCCAGCACGCGGAGCACCACTCCGTAGGCCACCGTGCGGACCTCGGCGTCGCGCGCCGCGCCGGGATCCTCCGGACCGCCCTCCCCACCGAGCTGCTCGCCCCGGGCCCGCCATGCCCGCTCCTCCTGCGCCGCGCAGGCACGGGCCCGCTGGATCCGCCGCAGCAGTTCGTCCGAGTCCACCACATCCGTCATGCGGCCCGGGTACCCCCGGCGGACCGTTCGCATGACAGGAGGGGCGAGAGGCGTCCAGGAGGTTTGCCTGAACCGGGACAGGTGAGCCGAAAAGGGAGGTCCGAGGCAAAAAGTCGTTGACGAACCGACCGACAGGGAGCCGCAGAATGCGCGAGGAGCAGCACGTCACCGAACCCGTTGTGCAGCCGCCCGGCACGCTCCGGGCCGAGCCGCCGTGTCCGTCCCGGCCCGCCGACGTGCGCGAGGCCGTGGTGCGGGCGGTCGCCGAACGCTGCCAGGCCACCCGTACCCCCTGTGACACCGACGCACTGGCGGACGCCCTGCTCGTCGCCTCCGAACTGACCACCAACGCGATCCTGCACGGCGGGGGAGTGACCGACTTCCAGGTCGACGTCAGCGGCCCCGGCGTCCGCCTGTCCGTCAGCGACCACAGCGACGCCCTGCCCGTGGCCGTACCGGCCGCCGACGGTGAGGGACGGCGCCGCCCCGGCGGACACGGCTGGCCCATCGTGTGCCGGCTCGCCCGCGACGTCCGGGTGTCCGACCTGCCCGCCGGCGGCAAGTGCATCACCGCCCTGGTCTCCCTCGTCTGACCCCTCTCCGGCGGGGTGCACGGGCCCCTGGCAATTTCCGCGAAGAAGCGGAGTTTGTTCTACCGGACCGGGGGCAATCGGAGGTTCGTGCTTCGGACCGGAGGCGCGCCGGCGGGACGGGCACGACCGCCGCGGGACCCCTCCGGGTGTCCCCGCGACGACCGCCCCGCGGTAGATCCCTGAAACCACCGTTCGGGAGCTGAATCCGCAATGCTCATTGACACGTCCGCTTCTCGTCCCGGTTCCTCCGGAACGGCCGCCGCCACGACCCGCCGGCGGCACGACGACGCCCCCGACACCACGACCCTCTTCTCCCGGCTGGCGTCCCTCGACGACGGACCCGAACGGGACGCGGTACGGGACGAGCTCGTCACCGCCTGGCTGCCGATGGCCCACCGGATCGCCGGCCGCTTCCGCGACCGCGGCGAGTCCATCGAGGACCTGCGCCAGGTGGCGGCCCTCGGCCTGGTGAAGGCCATCGACCGGTTCGACCCGGACCGGGGGGCCTTCGAGAGCTACGCCGTCCCCACCATCACCGGCGAGGTCAAGCGCCACTTCCGGGACCGCATGTGGGCGCTGCGCGTGCCGCGCCGGGTCCAGGAGCTCCGCAACAAGGTGCGCGTGGCGCGCCGCGAGCTCACCCAGAACCCCGGCAGCCCCGAGCCCTCCGTGGCGGACATCGCCGCCCACACCGGGCTGACCGAGGAGGAGGTGTCCGCCGGCATGGAGGCGCTGGAGAGCTTCAGCACCCTGTCGCTGGACGCCGAACTGTCCTCCGACGACGACGGCTACAGCCTCGCCGACACCCTCGGCACCTCCGACGGCTCCTACGACGTCGTGGTCGACCGTGAGTCGGCCAAGGAGGGGCTGCGGCGACTGCCGGAGCGCGAGCGGGCCATCCTCTACATGCGCTTCTTCGAGGACATGACCCAGAGCCGGATCGCCGACCGGCTGGGCATCTCCCAGATGCACGTCTCCCGGCTGATCAGCCGCAGCTGCGCCCGGGTCCGCGCCGACGTGCTGGGGCAGCGCCCCGGCCGCCGCGCCGCCCGGCCCACCGACTGAACGATCCTGTTCACACCCCCCACACCGCCCCGAAAGCGAGTAGCACCCACATGCTCAAGCCCCACCCCGCCGTGCTGCGCGGCCTCGTCGAGGAGTACGAGGCCCTGACGGCGACGCGTACCGCCCCCGTGGCGGGCACCCCCGCGCCGGACGTGCGGCTGGCCGACCTGGCCTACACCCTGTGCGTGTCGACCGGCACGCGGGAGGTACGGCAGGCGCTCGCCACGGCGCGCGCCTGGCTGGCGCCGGACGAGAGGGAATCCACCGCAACGGTCGCGCCGGCCGCAGTATGACCCGGCGCGGGAAGGGAACCCGAGGCCCATGAGCGAATCCGAGTTCACCCCGGACGACCGCCCCGTGGACGTCTACCTGGACCTGCTGCGGGTGCGCATGGACACCGAGGACTACCGGCTTCTGCTCCGCGTGGTGGAGCCGGTCCTCGAGGCCATCGACGAGCACCGCGTGTCGGGCGTCGACCTCGCGCTGGACGGCGGCGACGAGGAACTCCCGCAGGAGGTCCGCGACGAGGCCGCCCTGGTCATCGCCACAGCGGTCACCGGCCGGCTGGACAACGAGGTGGTTGAGCTCGACGTCGACGACACCGGGCCGGTCCGGGTGGTCACCGACGCGGCGACCGCCGCCGACCCCTCCCGGCTCGGCGAGATCGCCGACTTCATCCGCGACCGCCACCGCCAGAACGAGGAACTGCGGGGCATCGCCGAGGCAAGCGGCCTCCCCACCGACTTCTGACCCTCCCTCACCCCCGACGCCGGGGCCGCGACTCCCTCCGCGGCCCCGGCGCCGTCGTGCGCTCCGGGGCCAAGGGCTCGGACCTGTGTGTTCGCTGTTCCGGTTTCCCCGCGCCCGCCGAAGGGCGACGGGGACCGCACCCCCCAAGCCACCCGCGGCCCGGCGGGGGCTGGTCGCGCAGTTCCCCGCGCCCCTGAAGGGCGACGGTCGGGCCGCATCCCCAGGGGCGCGGGGAACTGCGCGGGCGACCACGACGGCGCCGCACCCGGCCAGCCACCAGCACCCTTCAGAGGGTGCCGCGCAGTCGCGCTGTGAGTTCAGGGCTGCGAGCCGTGCGTCCCAGGGCGGTGGGGGCGCTGGTTCTCGGGTGCCCCCGACGGGAGTCCGGGTGCCGCGCGCGCGGCACCCTGTTCGGTTCAGTGGTCGGGCGCCGTGATCGGGACGTCCAGGGGGCGGGCGAGGCCCACCACCGCCTCGTCCAGGCGTTCCAGGTGGCGCAGCACGCGGCCGGTGATGCGCCCGTAGCGGGCGGCGTCGTCGCCCGCCAGCAGGGACGCGATGCTCGGGCCCGTCTCCACCGGCGCGGTGACCTCGTCGTCGGCGACCCGCGCGGTGATCGTGTCGATGTTCCGCACGGTCCGCCCCGCCGCGCCCCGCAGCCGCGGATCCGCCGCGATCGACGGATGCGTCGGCAGCAGCTCGGCCGTCGCCGCCAGCGCACGCGCGTGGTACGCGCAGGTCTCCAGCAGCGCCACGACGTACCGCGCGTTGGTGCGCCGGGCCCGCAGCGGGGTGACCGGATGTGTCAGCGGCTTGGTCGCCGAGCGCAGGTCACCCAGTGCCTGGTCCAGCTCCCGCGCCTTGTCCAGCAGATCGGCCGGCACGCCGCCGCTCAGCTGCCCCACGGCCGCGTCCGTCACCTCGGACAGCCGCTCCAGCACGGTGACCAGCAGCTCGTTGGTGCGCCGGTCGGTGTGCACCGGCAGGACCAGTGCCGCCGCCACCACCCCGCAGACCGCGCCCAGCGCGGTCTCCTCCACCCGCAGCAGCAGCACCTCCCAGCTGTAGGTGTGCAGCAGGGTGTACAGCATCCCCAGCATCGCCGTGACGAAGAACGACATCAGCGTGTAGGACAGCGGTGCCGTGTAGAACATCGCGAAGATCAGCACCAGCACCAGGGCGAAGGCCGCCGCGGTGTTCCCGCCGACCAGCGCGGCCAGCATGATGCCGGCGACCACGCCGAAGACCGTGCCCAGCAGCCGCCGGTAGCCCTTGACCAGGATCTCCCCGGTGGAGGCCGTGTTGATGAAGACGATCCAGCAGGTCAGCACCGCCCAGTACCAGCGGTCCGTGGACAGCAGCTCACCGCCGATGATGGCCAGCGTGGAGCCGACGGCCACCTGCACGGCGGCGCGGGTGGTGGGCCGCTCGAGCCCTTTCGGCTTGTCGCCCTCCTCCTCCGTCTCCTCCGCGTCGATGGCGGCGTCCTCGGCGTCCAGCTCCTCCCGGGAGCGGGCCGTCGCCGGACTGTCGTCCGACTCGTCCTGCGGACCGTCCAGGGCGATGCGCAGCCCCATGACGGCCCGCGCCGCCTCGCCGATCCCGCGGAACACGTCCCGTACGGCCGCCGATCCGGCGGGCAGATTCTCCTCGTCCCGGTAGCCGAGCAGACGGTTACGGACCTGGGCCACGCCGGTGCCGGACGGCCCGTACCGCAGCACCACCGTGCTCAGCGCCAGCAGATCGCGGCGCAGCAGCGCGGTCGCCTCCTCCGGGCCCGGCATCCGGCCGACCTCCGGCGCGGGGGCGCCGGGCAGGTGCAGCGTCAGCGTGTCCGCCCGTTCCGCGCTGCGGGCGGACAGCAGCAGCAGCCCGAGCCGCTCGGCGGCGATCTCCGCGTCGGCGATGCGGCGCTGCACCAGCCGCGCGGTCGGTTCGTCGGGGGTGCCCGCCTCCAGCCGGCTCTGGATCATCAGGGCCGTCTCGTGCAGCCGGGCGGTGCCGTCCCGCACCTCCTCCAGCGCCTTGTCGACCTCGTCGGGACCGGCGTCGAGCAGCGCCAGCTGCGCCGTCACCAGCCGGGCCATCCGAGCCCGGAACGCCTCGCGCAGCCGCTGCAGCAGCCCGGTGGGCGTCACCGGTACGACGGCGAAGCGCACGGTCGCACTGGACGCGAAGCCGATCGCCATCACCGCCCACAGCCCCGGGAGCTGCCCGGGGGTGGCGCCCACGAACAGCGACACGAAGTACATCTGGAAGCCGATGAGGCCGAGCGACATCCCGCGGTCGCCGAACCGGCGGCCGTAGACGGCGCAGAAGATCAGGGCGACGGCGAAGACGTCACCGATCCACACGCGTTCGCTGAGGAGCGCGCCCGCGGACACCGACGCCAGCGCCACCGGCAGCCCGACGGCGAGCGTGACGGCCTGGGCACGGCGCTCCCGCTCCCGGATCGCGAAGGTGGCGGCCATCGACGTCATCGCGCCCGCCACCATGTGGGTGATGTCGAGGCCGGCCGGGGCGAGCACGGCCAGGGTCAGCGCGATCGCCCCCACCGTCCGCAGCCCGGCCGTCAGCCGCAGCAGCCCGGGGTCGGACGCCGCCAGGTGGTCGCGCACCCGTGTGCCCACCGAGCGTCCCGCCGCCTTCACGCCCGCGCACTCTCCCCCGTCGTCCCTGTTCCCTGCGTCCGACCGGGCCGCTGCGGCCCGGTCACCGAGCCGACCGGCCCGCTTCCGCGACGTGCGCCCGCACCTGCTCCGGTGTCAGGTAGGCGTCCAGGTACTCGAAGTCGCGCAGGTTCCCCGGCCGGTGCGCCTGGAAACCGGTGCGCACGAAGTCGTCACCGGCCACCGCGTTCAACAGCCAGTTGGTCATCACACGGGTCTTGGCGACCCCGGTGCGCAGCGCGGACCAGTGGTAGCCGCGGGCCACCACCTGGGCGGGCAGGCCGTGCAGCTCGTAGCCGAGCGGCTTGGACACCGCGTCGGCGCCGCCGAGGTCCACCACGAGCCCCAGGTCCTGGTGCACGTACGGGCGGGTCGGCCGGCCCCGCAGCGTGGCGATGACGTTCTCCGCGACGTGCCGGCCCTGCCGCAGCGCGTGCTGCGCGGTCGGCGGGCACACGGCGTCGTCGCCCTTGGCCAGGTCCGGCACCGCGGCGGAGTCGCCGAGCGCGAAGACCCCGTCGTGGCCGGGCAGCCGCATGTCCGCGTTGACCGCGAGCCGCCCGCGTACGGTCTCCGCGTCGAGCGTGGCGATCAGCGGGCTGGCCACCACCCCGGCGGTCCAGATCAGTGTGCGGGTGGGCACGACCCGGCCGTCGGTGAAGGTGACCTCCTCCGCGCCGGCCTTCGCGATGGACACGCCCAGCGAGATCTCGATGCCGCGCCGGGTGAGGATCTCCTGGGCGCTGCGCCCGAGCTTCTCGCCCAGCTCGGGCATGAGCTTGGGCGCGATGTCGATCAGGTGCCATTTGATCAGGCCCGGGTCCAGACGCGGGTAGCGCTTCACGGCGGCGTGCGTCAGCCGCTGCAGGCAGGCCGCGGTCTCGGTGCCCGCGTAGCCGCCGCCGACGACCACGAACTGCAGCCGCGAGGCGCGCTCCTGGGGGTCCAGGCAGGCGTCGGCCAGGTCGAGCTGGGAGATCACGTGGTCGCGCAGGTAGGCGGCCTCGGCGAGCGACTTCAGCCCGAAGGCGTGGTCGGCCAGGCCGGGGATGTCGAACGTGCGGGTGACGCTGCCGGGCGCGAGCACGATGTAGTCGTACGGCTCGTCGACCATGTCGCCGTTGATGGTCCGGATGACGCACACCTTGGCCTTGAGGTCCACGCCGATCGCGCCGCCCGGGATGATCCGGGTGCGGTACTTCGAGCTGCGCCGCAGGGAGATCGCGACCGAGTGCGGGGTCAGGACCCCGGAGGCGACCTGGGGGAGCAGCGGCAGGTACAGCTGGTAGGACATCGGCGTCACCAGCGTCAGTTCCGCCTCGTCCGGGGCGAGCCTGCGCTCCAGCCGCCGCACGCACTCCACACCGGCGAAACCGGCGCCCACCACGAGGATCCTGGGTCGTGTCACGATGTCCATCCCTTCGTGCGGCTTCAGGCGGTCCGCCTCGAACGTCGATGCCTGACGCGTGCCCCTGTTCAGCTCCACGATGCCCGCCCCCGCGCCGAACCGCACCGGGAAGCCCCCACACCGGGCGACGCCCCCATCCCCCCGATCAGCGGCGCACACCCCCACCGGTCCGCCGCCCCCCTGGTCCCGTCGCCGCGAGCGGCGGCACCGCCCCGCGCCCGCCTACCGCTTGCCTGCGCCGCGCCGCGCCCCGCCCGCGCCCCGCCCGCGCCGCGCCCCGCCCGCGCCGCGCCTACGCCGCACCCCGTGCCTGTGCCCGCCTGAGCCGCGCACCGACCGCGCGCCGCGCACCGACCGCGCGCCGCGCACCGTGCCCGCGCCACGCGCCGCGCCCCGGCACCCGCCGGCGGCTACGCCCGGACCTGCCGCCCTTGCCGGGCGCGCCCGCTCATCCGCTTCGGCGCCGCGTTCGTCGCGGCCAGTAAAGAGGGCTTGGCCGCAGGCCGTCCGCCGGCGGGCTGTCCCGGCCGCAGGTGTGCCCGGGTCTGGACGCGTGTTCGCGCGGCTCGGCGGTGCGTCGACCCCGTCGCCGCCGGGGGCACGAGCACCGAGGGCCGGTCGCGGGGACTTACGGGGCCGCCCCGGACGGACGGGGCTCAGGCGCGGAGATGGCAGAGAAGCAGGCAGACGTCGTCGTCGCGTTCGCTGTCGCTGAGAAGGGGGTGGAGGACGCGGTCCGCCGCCTCCTCCAGGTCCGTGTCCAGCTCCGCGCGGTCGAACGACGCCAGGGCCGCTCCCAGGCGTTCGATGCCCGGGTCTATGCCCTGCGAGCGCCGCTCGACCAGCCCGTCCGTGTAGAGGGCCAGCGTCGAGCCGGGCGTCAGCCGCTCGGTGTGGTCCGCGATGTCCTGGCTCAGCGGGATGCCGAGCATGGCGCCCGGCTTGGCGTCCAGGGTCCGCACGTCACCGTCCGGCAGCCGCAGCACCGGCGGCGGGTGGCCCGCCGCGGCCCACGTCAGCGTCTGGTCGTCCGGGTGGAAGCGGGCTATGACAGCCGTGGCGAACAGGTCCGGCTGGAGGTGGCGCAGATAGCCGTGCAGCCGGGTCAGCAGCCGCCCCGGGCTGTCGCCGTCGACGGCGTAGGCACGCAGCGCTGTGCGCAGCTGGCTCATCATCACCGCCGCGTGCAGCCCGTGCCCGGTGACGTCGCCGATGACGGTGACCAGGCTGCCGTCCCGCTGCTGGAAGGCGTCGTACCAGTCGCCGCCGATGTTCAGACCGCGCGTGGCGGGCAGGTAGCGCGCGGCCAGGCCCACACCGGGCGTCGACGGCAGCTCCGTCAGCAGGGCGCGCTGCAGCGTCTCGGCGATGTCCCGGTTGTGCTCGAAGCGGCGGGCGTTGTCCAGGGCGATCCCGGCCCGGCGGGCCAGCTCGATCAGCATGACGGCGTCGTCCGGGTCCCAGCGTTCGCCCTGCGGCGACAGCGTCAGCACCCCGAGCGGCGCGCGGCGCGGCGTCAGCAGCGGCACGCACAGCAGCGGCCGGTCGGGCGCCAGGGCCGACGGCGGCCGGTCCTCCACACCCGGGAGGTTGCCGGGGTGGTCGGCGGCGTACTGCGGGCGCCCGGTGCGGGCCGCCTGCACGGCGGCGCCCGGGTGGTCGGCGGGCAGCGGCCGTCCGTCCTCGTGGTCGAACAGCCAGACGTCCACGCCGTCGGCGTACCGCGGCACCAGCAGTTCCGGCAGCCGGCGCAGGATCTCGTCGTGGTTCAGCGACGCGGTCAGCTCGGCGCTGGCGTCCGCGAGGAACGTCAGCCGCCGCCGCGCGTTCTCCGCCTCGGTGCGCGCCCGGCGCTCCGCGGCGAACGCCTCCCGCTGCGCCCTCCCGGCCGCGTCCAGCTCGGCGTGCAGCGCCAGGACGCCCTGGTTGGTCTGGTGCAGCTCCTCCCGGTGGAAGGCGACCAGCCCCTCCTGCTCGGCCAGTTCGTCCAGCACCACCGAGGTGTCCTCGTCGGCGCCCAGCAGCCCCTCGGACAGCGCGGCCGGCCCGTCCGGCACCGGGCAGGGGCCGGACACCCGGCCCGGGTCGGGGCAGGGCACGCCCGTCGTCCACGGGGTGCGCTCCTCGGCGGCCCCGTCCGGGGCCGGTACGACCACGACGTGCAGCTCACCGGGCCCGGCGTCCCCGCCGGTCGTCTCCAGGGTGAGCGACCAGGTGCCGCCCTTGGTGAGGCACTGGCGCAGCTGTCCGCCGACGGCCGTGGCCAGCCGGGTCCGTTCGACCGTGGGCACGCCGCAGGCCGCGGCCAGCCGCGCCACGGCGATGCGGGCGCGGGCCGCGTCGGTGACGGTCGTGATCCGCCAGGCACGCGTCATGAAGGAGCCTCCGGTACGGGGGCGAGTACGGCGACGGCGGTGTCGTCCCGCACCGGGCGCGCGGCACTGCCCGCGTCCCGCACCGCCACGGCGGCCGTCACGGCCGGGTCGGCCGGGGGCACCCCGGTGTCCGGGGGCGGTGTCCAGCGGCCCGGCAGTCCGTCCGTGTGCAGGATCAGCAGGCTCTCCGGGGTCCAGGCGACCTCGTCCTCGCGCACCGTACGCGGCCGGTGCGCGCCGACGATGCCGGGCCGGGACAGCAGGGTGCGCCAGCGCCCGTCCTCCCGCAGCCGTGCCGTCACGTTGCCGATGCCGGCGAACCGCAGCCGGCCGGTCCAGGTGTCCAGCTGGGCGACGGCGACGGCCGCGCCCCGGGTGCCACGGAGCGCGGTGTGCAGCCGCTGCAGCAGTTCGGCGGGCGGGAGCCGGGCGCCGTGTCGCAGCTCCTCGACGGCGGCGGTGGAGGCGCGGGCGGCCTCCGCGCCGTGGCCCAGCCCGTCCGCCAGCAGCAGCGTCACCCGGTCTCCGGAGCGCACCCAGGACCAGGCGTCCCCTGACAGCTCCGCGCCCGCGAAGGGCACGTTGACGCCGCCGGCGTGCACGCCGAGGGACCGCGCGGGGTCCTCCTCGGGGACGAGTCCGGCCGTGGCGGGGCCGATACGGGCCACGGCGACGGTGCCGCGGCCGGGCACGCTGTGCAGTCCGAACGCGTCGGAGAGCCGCCGGCACGTCCCGAGGCCCGCGCCGAGCGAGTCGCTGGTCGTGAAGCCGTCCTTCAGCGCGCCGGGCACGTCGGCGATGCCCGGCCCGTGATCCAGGGCGGTGATCTGCACGGCCTGCCCCGGCCGTCCCTCCGGCAGCACCGCCGGGTCGACCACGTCGACGACGACCTCGCCCGCCTGTGCGTGCTTGAGCAGGTTGGTGGCGAGCTCGGTCGCCACCAGCGCGCACGCGGCCCGGCGCTGTTCGTCCAGCCCGGCCCGCGTGGCGGCCTGCTCCGCCGCGACCCGTACGTCACGCACCCGGGTCGCGTCGTGCACCGGCACGTGCCACACCCGCGGCATCACCCACCTCCGCGCGGACGGGCCGGCCGGGTGACCCATGAGGTGACCCGCACGGTGGTTCCCGAGCCCGGGGTGCTGTCGACCTCGAAGTCGTGCACCAGGCGCCGGGACCCGCCGAGTCCCATGCCCAGTCCGTCGCCGGAGGTGTAGCCGTCGCTGAGCGCCCGGTCGAGATCGGGGATCCCGGGGCCCTCGTCGGAGAAGGCGAGCCGCAGCCCGGCCGTCCCGTCGGCGGCGGTGACGCGCGAGGTCTCCAGGACGCCGCCCCCACCGTGCACCAGGGTGTTGCGGGCCAGCTCGCTCGCGGCCGTCACCAGTTTCGTCTGGTCGACCAGTCCGAAGCCGACCAGGGTGGCGGCCTGACGCACGTGCTGGCGCACCCACGCGAGGTCCATGTCCGACCGGATGGGCAGCCGCGCCTCGACGTCCGAGGCGGTGTCCATCACGGTCTCCCCTCGCCGCCGTGGGGCCGGTTCGCGACGATCGGCTGCGCGAGCAGCTCCAGTGCCGCCTCGGTGGTCAGCGCGGTGCGCAGCTCCGGGAACGTCAGACCCAGCTCCACCAGCGTGATGGCCACGGCGGGACGCATGCCCGCCACCACGGTCCGCGCGGCCAGCAACTCGGTCTGCGCCGCCGTCTCGGCCAGCACCCGGCCGAGGAAGGAGTCGACGATCTCCACCCCGGAGATGTCGATCACCACGCCGGTGACCCGGCTGGCGGCGATCGTCTCGGCGAGGTCCTGCTGGAGCTGGGACGCCATGCTGTCGTGCAGGTCGCCTTGGAGGGTGACCAGCAGTACGTCCCCGAGCCGGAGCACCGGAACGTGTCCCGCGACCGGGCGGGCGAAGTGCTCGTTCACCGCCGGACCGCACCCTCGGCCGGGGCGTTCACGATGTTCGCGCCCAGCTCGTGCAGGCAGTACCCGAGCGCGTCGGCGAGGCTCGCCCGGGTCTTGACCGTGCCGAGGTCCAGCCCCAGGTGCACGATGGTCTGCGCGATCGCCGGCCGGATGCCGGAGACCACGCACTCCGCGCCCATCAGCCGGGCGGCGGCGACCGTCTTCATCAGGTGCTGGGCGACCAGCGAGTCGACGGTCGGCACCCCGGTGATGTCGAGGATCGCGAACCGGGCGTGCTGGTCGACGACCGCGTTGAGCAGCGTCTCCATCACCACCTGGCTGCGGGCGCTGTCCAGTGTCCCGATGAGCGGGACCGCGACGATCCCGTCCCAGAGCTTGATCACCGGTGTCGCCACCTCCAGCAGCTGCAGCCGCTGGCGGTCGATCAGGGCCTGGTTCTCGCTGAGCGCGGTCTGCATCGTCACCAGCCGCAGTGTGCCCATCAGCACGCTCAGGGCGGTCGCGCACTCCCGCCGCCACTCGGGGTCGCGCGGCTCCAGGTCGGCCACCAGCAGGTTCTCCACCGGCGGCAGCAGCGCGGCCAGCTCGCTGGACACCTGGGTGGTGGACAGCCCCGCGCGGGAGCGGGCCGCCCCCATGCGCGCGAGCTGCTCGCGGACCCCGGTGAAGCCCGCGGCGTCCGGGTCCTCGATCCGCTGCGCGTCGGCCACCTGGGCGAGCGCGTCCACGATCACCCGGCCCGCGTCCACCGCCTCGTCGCGCGAGACGGTGAACACCGTGCGGAACAGGGGCTCGTCCGCCCATCGCTGGGCGATCTGCTCCCGCAGCCGCCGCAGGAAGTCACCGACCTCCCGAGCGGGGGTTCCGTGGGTCGCGTCCGCTTCGTGCTCCGGCACCTGTCTGCTCTCCTCCTCGTCGTACACATACGCCCGGACCCGTGCCGGGACCGGGCGGGGCGGTCCCGCTCAGGCCTCGGGCCCGGCCGGGGCCTCGGGCGCGTCGACGCGCTCCAGCGCCTCGTCGACGCTCGCCGAGACGGGCACGGTGATGCTGACGCCCGTCAGGTCGAGAATCCGGCGCACGGCCGGGGTGGGGGAGATGATGTGGACGCTCCCCGGAAGCTCCCGCGCCTCCTGGTACACGCGCAGGATGATGTTCATACCTGAGGAGTCCATGAAGGGGACCGCCGACAGATCCAGCAGGAAGTGCCGGCGGCCGTGGTGCAGCTGGTTGGCCAGATGGTGCTGGAACTCGGTCGCCGTGTCGACGTCCAAGTAGCCCTCCACCGTCAGAAGGGCCACATCCTCACGCGGGAGTGTCACCTCTACGGACAACGGGTCCTGGGCAATGGGCACGAGTACCTCCAACAGGTGATCAAGCTCTTCGTCGCGCAGCCGCGCGTACCCCCGAATCGCCCTCTCATGCCTACGTCCCTCCGATCGCCCGTCCGAGTGACCTACCCCACCCGGATTCCCACGATGCAGGTGTCGTCGTCGGTGTCCGACCGGCTGTACGTGAGCAGCCGGTCCAGCCGCTGGTCGAGCGAGCCCGGCACCGTCGCCGCGGTGCTGAGGAGGTGCGTCAGCGACTCCTCCACCGAGCGGTCCCGGCGCTCGATCAACCCGTCCGTGTACATCAGGAGGTTGTCCTCGGCGGCGAGCTGCACCTCCGACTCCTCGTACTGCGCCTCCGGCACCGCGCCCAGCAGCAGGCCCCGCACCACCGGCAGCGGCGCCGCCTCGGAGCCGCGCACCAGCACCGGCGGCAGATGGCCGGCCCGCGCCCACCGCAGCGTGCGGGTGGCAGGGTCGTACAGGCCGCAGACCGCCGTGGCCGTCACCCCGCCGGTCAGATGGTGCGCCACGATGTTCAGCCACGACAGCAGCTGCCCCGGGCCCGCGCCGGTGACCGCGAGCCCGCGCAGCGCGTTGCGCAGCACCACCATGCTGGTGGCCGCCTCGATGCCGTGGCCGGCGACGTCGCCGACGCACAGCAGCACCAGCCGGGACGGCAGCACCACCGCGTCGTACCAGTCGCCGCCCACCAGCTGCTCCGCCTCCGCCGGCCGGTAGCGCACCGCCACGTCCAGGTCGGGGATCTGCAACGGCGCCTGGGTGGGCGGCATGATCGCGCGCTGCAGCTGTAGCGCCAGCCGGTCGCGCTCGCTCGCGTGCTGCTCGGTGTGGGCGAGCTGGTCGCGGGTCGCCGCCAGCGCCACCTCGGTCCAGTGCTGCGAGGAGATGTCCTGGTAGGCGCCCCGTATGGTCAGCAGCCGGCCGTCGGTGTCCAGCACCGGCTCGGCGACCACCCGGATGTGCCGGGTCACCCCGTCCGGGCGCTGCAGCCGGAAGGCCGCCGACGCCGGACGCCGGTGGTGCAGCACCGTGCGCAGAAAACGGCCGATGGCGACGGCGTCGTCCGGGTGGGCGTGCGCCGGCAGGTCCTCCAGCGGCACCGGCGGACTGGTCTCCGGACGCCCGTACAGGTCGAACAGCTGGCCGTTCCAGGTGATCTCCCCGGTCAGCAGGTTCTCCTCGAACCCGCCGATCCGGCCGAGCCGCTGCGCGTGCTGCAGCAGGCTCGCCAGCCGGGCCGTCTCGTCCTCGATCCGCCAGATGAACAGGATCCCCGCGCCGTGCCGGCTGACGCTGATGTCCGCCATCGCCGACAGCGGCACCTGGTCGACCAGCGCGGTCAGATGCATGCGCCGGGCCCGGAACGGCTCACCCGTGGCGTACACCCGCTCGATCCGCTGGAACAGCTCGCTCTCCCCGGCGGCCATCGGGTACGCCTCCAGCAGGAGCGCGCCGCTGACCATGCCGCGCGGCCGGCCCGCCGGGTCCAGGAAACGGCTGTTGACGTGCTGGATGCGGAAGTCGAGCAGGTTCCCCGACTCGTCCAGGTACGGCACGAGCACCAGGGCCGGGTCGTACAGCCCGTCGGCCAGGTCCATCAGCTCCGCGGCGTCCGGCAGCACCCGCGGCGGCCGGCTGGGGTCGTCCGGCACGGTGAACGTCTCCAGGGTGTGCGCGCACAGCTCGGCCAGCGCCTCCACCTGCCGCACGATCTGCGGCGGCTGCTGCGGCAGGGGCGCGGGCCAGACGATCTCCAGCACCCCGTACACCCGCCCTCCGGTGCCGGCGGGCACGGCGGCCCGGCCGCCGTCCGGGTGGTGGTGCCGCCCGACGCTGGGCAGCCCCCGCTCGGACAGCGACTCGATCCACAGGCCGTCGCGCTCGGCCAGGCCGTACCGCGCGACCGTCGCCACGTCCGGCGGCACGTAGTACCAGCGCGCCGCCTCGGCGGGGGAGAAACCGGCACTGCCCGCCAGGGTCAGCGACCCGTCGGCACCGGCCGCCCAGATCGCCACGGCCACCGCGCCCAGCGGACGCAGCGCCTGCTCCAGCAGCGACTCGGCCACCGCCTGGGTGTCGTCGGCGGCGAGCGCGCCGCTCTCCGCCGCCCGCAGCCGTACGGCCGCCAGGTCCGCCTCGCCGGCCGCCCGGGTGGCGGCCAGGAAGGCGTCGGTCACCTCGGACATCCGGTCCCGGGCAGCCTGGTTGATCACCTCGACCGCGAACTCCAGCGGGTTCGTCCCGGCCTGCTCGGTCAGCTCGGCGAGCTGCCGTGCGGCCTGCGCGGGCCCGCACCCCAGGCGTTCGACGAGGATGCCCTTGGCGAGTTCGATCAGCGCCCGCCCCTCGGCCTCCGCCTGCGCGGCCCGCACCTCACGGCTGAGCCGGTCCACGGTGGCCGCCAGCCGGCCCACGGGGGAGTCCGCGGTCACGCCGGCGGGGCCCGCCGACGGCCGCCGCAGCTCCATCTCCGTCTCCTCGGGCGGCGGTTCGTTCACGTGCTCCTGGATGCTCACGTCACCCACGCCTTCCCGTCGGAGCTCTCCGTCGTGCGGCTCATGCGGGCAGCCAACGGCGGACGCAGGCGATCAGCTCACGGCTGTCGACCGGCTTGGTGACGTAGTCGCTGGCACCCGAGGCGAGGCTCTTCTCCCGGTCCCCGGGCATCGCCTTCGCGGTGACCGCGATGATCGGCAGATCCGCGTACCGCGGCATGGAGCGGATCTCGGCCGTGGCGGCGTACCCGTCCAGCTCGGGCATCATCACGTCCATCAGGACCAGGGCCACGTCCGGGTTCTCCACGAGTCTCTCGATGCCCTTGCGGCCGTCCTCGGCGTGCAGCACCCGGAAGCCGTGCAGCTCCAGGATGCCGCTCAGCGCGAACAGGTTGCGGGCGTCGTCGTCGACGACCAGCACCGTGCGCCCGGCGAACGAGCCGTCCACCACGGCCTCCGGGGCCGACCGCTGCGCCTCGTCCGGGCGCACCAGCGACAGCACGTCACCGGGCTCCTCCGCCGACAGGTGCAGCGCGATCCGCTCCCGCAGCTCGTCCAGGCTGGACAGAAACTCCAGGGCCGTGCCCGAGGCCCGGGTGCGCAGGGTCGCCTCGACCTCGGCGTCGGTCCGGTGCCCGCTGTGCACCAGGACCGGCACGCTCGCCAGGGCGGAGTCCCCGCGCAGCGCCTCCAGGAAGCGGGTCACCTCCGCCTCGGCCATGCCCAGCTCCAGCACCACGCAGTGGCAAGGGTCGGCGGCCAGCGCACCGGCCGCCTCCTGGGCGCCGACGGCGGTGATGATGTCGACCGAAGGGCGCGAGGCACCGCCCGCGTCCGTGACGTCCTGCACCACGCTCTCCGCGACGAGGGTGAGCAGCCCCCGGGGCCGCTCCTCCACCACCAGAAGGCGGCGCGGACGCTGTCCCGGCGCGGCGGGTGCCGCCTCGATCGCGGGCGCCTGCCGGGAGGACACCTCCGGCAGCTCCTCGCCGGCCGTCTCCTGCTCCGCGACCGAGGTGGGCCGCAGCTGCTGCTCGAAGTCCGGCCGGGCCACCGGCAGGAACAGGGTGAACGTGGAGCCCTGGCCCGCGACACTGTCCACGGTGACCGCGCCGCCGAGCAGATGCGCGATCTCCCGGGTGATGGACAGACCGAGGCCGGTGCCGCCGTACTTGCGGCTGGTGGTGCCGTCCGCCTGCTGGAAGGCGCCGAAGATCGACTCCAGGTGCTGCTCCGGGATGCCCACCCCGGTGTCCCGCACCCGGAAGGCGACCACGGGACCGCCCCGCAGCACCTGGCCGGGCACCTCGTCGTCCGGAGCCGGCTCGATCCGCAGCTCCACCTGGCCCCGCTCGGTGAACTTCACCGCGTTGGACAGCAGGTTGCGCAGCACCTGACGCAGCCGGGAGTCGTCGGTCAGCAGGTCGGCCGGTGCGCCCGGCGCCGTGGTGACCGTGAAGTCCAGGCTCTTCTGCATGGTCATCGGCCGGAAGGTCGCCTCGACGTACTCGACGAGCCGGCGCAGCTCCACCCGCTCGGGGCTGACGTCCATCTTCCCGGCCTCGACCTTCGACAGGTCGAGGATGTCGTTGATCAGCTGCAGCAGGTCCGAGCCCGCCGAGTGGATGATCTGCGCGTACTCGACCTGCTTGGGGGAGAGGTTGCGCGAGGGGTTCTGGGCGAGCAGCTGGGCGAGGATCAGCAGGCTGTTGAGCGGGGTGCGCAGTTCGTGGCTCATGTTGGCCAGGAACTCCGACTTGTACTTGGAGGCGAGCGACAACTGCTGGGCGCGCGCCTCCAGTTCCTGCCGGGCCTGTTCGATCTGCAGGTTCTTCGCCTCGATGTCCCGGTTCTGCGTCGCCAGCAGTGCCGCCTTGTCCTCCAGTTCGGCGTTGGAGCGCTGCAGTTCCTCCTGCTGGGTCTGCAACTCCGCGGACCGCTCCTGCAGTTCGGCGGTCAGCCGCTGCGACTCCACCAGCAGCTCGTCGGTACGGGCGTTCGCCACGATGGTGTTGACGTTGACGCCGATGGTCTCCATCAGCTGCGCCAGGAAGTCCTGGTGGATCTGCGTGAACGGCGTCACCGACGCCAGCTCGATCACACCGAGGACCTGCCCCTCCACCACGATCGGCAGCAGCACCAGCGCGGTCGGCACCACCTGACCGAGCCCGGAGGAGATGGTCACGTAGTCCGGCGGCAACGCGTCCACCGTGATGGTGCGCCGGCTGCGCGCGGCCTGCCCGACCAGCGTCTTGCCGAAGGCGATCCGGGTGGGCCGGTCGCTGTCCTCGGGGTAGCCGTAGGAGCCGACGAGCCGCAGCTCGGGTCCGTCCGCGCCGTCGTCCGCGAGGTAGAAGGCGCCGTACTGGGCGGACACCAGCGGCACCAGCTCGTCCATGATCAGCTCGGCGACCACGGGCAGGTCGCGGTGACCCTGCATGAGCCCGGACACGCGGGCGAGGTTGGTCTTCAGCCAGTCCTGCTCCTGGTTGGCCCGGGTGGTCTCGCGCAGGGACTCCACCATCGCGTTGATGTTGTCCTTGAGCTCGGCGACCTCACCGGAGGCCTCCACGTTCACCGAGCGGGTCAGGTCGCCCTCGGCGACCGCGCTGGTCACCTCGGCGATCGCGCGGACCTGCCGGGTGAGGTTCCCGGCCAGCTCGTTGACGTTCTCGGTGAGCCGCTTCCAGGTGCCGGAGACACCCTCGACCTCGGCCTGTCCGCCGAGCCGTCCCTCGGTGCCGACCTCGCGGGCGACGCGGGTGACCTCCTGGGCGAAGGCCGAGAGCTGGTCGACCATCGTGTTGATGGTCGTCTTCAGCTCCAGGATCTCGCCGCGCGCGTCGACGTCGATCTTCTTCGACAGGTCGCCCTTCGCGACGGCCGTCGTCACCAGCGCGATGTTGCGTACCTGGCCGGTGAGGTTGTTGGCCATCGAGTTGACGTTGTCGGTGAGGTCCTTCCAGGTGCCGGCGACACCGGGCACATGGGCCTGTCCGCCGAGCCGTCCCTCGGTGCCGACCTCGCGGGCGACGCGGGTGACCTCGTCGGCGAAGGCGGACAGCGTGTCCACCATCGTGTTGATGACGTCCGCGAGCGCGGCGACCTCACCGGCCGCCTCGACCCGGATGCGCTGCGACAGGTCGCCCCGGCCCACCGCGGAGGCGACCTGGGCGATGGAGCGCACCTGACCGGTCAGGTTGGACGCCATCACGTTGACGTTGTCCGTGAGGTCCTTCCAGGTGCCCGAGACCCCCCGCACCTGGGCCTGTCCGCCGAGCCGTCCCTCGGTGCCCACTTCGCGGGCGACGCGGGTGACCTCGTCGGCGAAGGCGGAGAGCTGGTCGACCATCGTGTTGATGGTGTTCTTGAGTTCGAGGATCTCGCCGCGGGCGTCGACGGTGATCTTCTGCGACAGGTCGCCCTGCGCGACCGCCGTCGCCACCAGCGCGATGTTGCGTACCTGACCGGTGAGGTTGCCGGCCATGAAGTTCACCGAGTCGGTCAGGTCGCGCCAGGTGCCCTTGACCCCCTGCACGTCGGCCTGTCCGCCGAGCCGTCCCTCGGTGCCGACCTCGCGGGCGACGCGGGTGACCTCGTCGGCGAAGGCGGAGAGCTGGTCGACCATCGTGTTGATGGTGTTCTTGAGTTCGAGGATCTCGCCGCGGGCGTCGACGGTGATCTTCTGCGACAGGTCGCCCTTCGCCACCGCAGTCGTCACCTGCGCGACGTTGCGGACCTGTGCTGTGAGGTTGCCCGCCATGGCGTTCACCGAGTCGGTGAGGTCCGCCCAGGTGCCCGAGACCCCCGGCACCTGCGCCTGACCGCCCAGCGTCCCCTCGGTGCCCACCTCGCGGGCGACGCGGGTCACCTCCGAGGTGAACAGCGAGAGCTGGTCCACCATCCCGTTGAAGACCTTGGCGATGTCCCCCATGAGCCCGTCGGCGTCTCCCGGGAGCCGGGTACCGAAGTCCCCGTCCCGTACGGCCGTCAGTCCCGCGAGGAGCTGCCGCAGCTCCTTGTCCCCCGGCACCGTGTCGGTCCCCTCGGTGCTCCTGCTGGTCATGCGCACCCTCGCTCCGGCCCCATTCAATGCGCATTCCCGCAGATCAGCGGAGTCGCGCGACGAGAAATACGCCGCAGATTAACCCACCTCCGGGGCGTGCGACAAAGCGGTCCGGGTCCTTCCCGGACCCGTTGAGAATCACTGATTCCGGCGGGCATGTTCCCGGGATTCGGGGGTACTTGAGCTCTTTTCGCGAGAGCGCTGCGAAGGGGCGCCGCGAGGGACGCGCCCGGCCGCACGCTTTCGGCGGGCGCCGTTCGAATGTGTGAGCGCCAGAGGGGTATCTGCTCGGGTGGAGGGGGCGGAGTGCCGCCCCGCTCCGGTCAGGGGAGCAGTCGTTTCACGGGGAGGCCGGCAGCAGTGCCCACCGACATCATCTGGTCGTACGCGCGGGACCTGGACCACGTCCGCGGGGCGGACCTGACGGGATGGAGCGTCGTCGCGAGCGACGGCACCGTCGGCCATGTCGACCGCCAGGCCGGCCACCACGGCATGGCGCACCTCGTCGTGGACACCGGAGTGTGGGTGTTCGGCCGCAGTCTGCTGGTGCCCGTCGGCGTCGTCGCCGCCGTCGACACCACCGAGCGGAAGCTGACGGTGTCCTGCACCAGAGGCGAGCTGAAGGCCGCGCCCCGCTTCCGCACCGACAGCGAGACCATGGACGTCACCTATCTGACCGCCGTCGGCGACTACTACCGCGCGCTGCCCGCCCCCCGGCGCCCGGCCGGCTGACCACCCGCGGGGCCGGGTCGGTTCACCACGGCAGGAAGACGTGGATGTCCTTGCCGCGGTCGTCGGTCACGACGCTCACCTGGTCGCAGAGGGTGTGGATCAGATGCCATCCGATGCCGCCCCCGCCGCTGTGCGGGTGGAACGGCCGCGGGGCCGGCTCGGTGGTGCTGGTGTCGTGCATCACCACGTGCACCCCGTCGAACGTGCGGCGCAGACGCAGCTGGAACGGCCCGGGGGCGTACTGGACCGCGTTGGCGGCCAGCTCCGTGACCACCAGGAGTATGTCGTCCCAGTGCTCCGGGGCCGTCGGTGCCGACGCCCGGGCCAGGTCGAAGAGGAAGTCCTCCGCGACCAGACGTGCGTCCGTCACATCGTGCAGCTCCCCCGGGAAGCTGGCGATGCGGCTCGTGATCTCCTCGCCGGCCAGTGTTCTGTCCCTACGCGACTCGGGTGCCATGTCGCCTTCCAGGCCCCGTCCGTAACCGGGGCGGTCGTTGCTGCTCCTGTGCGTTCCCCGATCTGTGGGTTCCCGTGCGGGCGGAGCCTACGCGCCCGCATGCCCGACGGCCTGTGGTGACAAACACCGCACGCCCCGGCGCGCGCTCACCGGAACACGTTGTCGGCGTCCTCCCAGGCCGACGACTCCTCCGGCACGGGCGTACGCTCCGGGCGCCTGCGGGACTGGTACATGGCGTCGATCTCCAGCGCGTACCGCCGCACTATCTCGTCCCTGCGCAGCTTCATCGACGGCGTCAGCAGACCGTTGGTCACGTCGAACGGCTCCGGCAGCACGCGGAACACCCGGATCGACTCCGACGGGGAGACGCTGCTGTTGGCCGCGGCGACCGCCCGCCCGATCTCCTCCCGCAGCGCGTTCTCCTCGCGCGCCTCCCGGGCCGGGGCGTCGCCGGGCAGCGACAGCGCGGCCCGCCAGTCCGCCAGGAAGTCCGGGTCCAGTGTGATCAGCGCGCCCACGCACGGCCGGTTGTCGCCCACCACCACGGCCTGGTGGACCAGCGGATGCATCCGCAGCCGCTGCTCCAGGGCCGCCGGGGCCACGCTCTTGCCGCTGGTGGTGATGATGATGTCCTTCTTGCGGCCGGTGATCGTCAGATAGCCCTCCGTGTCCAGCCGGCCCAGGTCCCCGGTGGCCAGCCAGCCGCCGCGCAGCGCGGCCCGGGTGGCGGCCGGATCGCCCACGTACCCCTGGAAGACCGACGGGCCGCGCACCAGGATCTCCCCGTCCTCGGCCACCTGGATCGCGGTGCCCGGCAGCGCCTGCCCGACGGTGCCGGACTTCTCCCGGCCGTACGGCTGCATCGTCACCCCGCCGCTGGTCTCGGTGAGGCCGTAGCCGTCGTGCACGTAGATGCCGATGCCCTCGTAGAAGAGCGACAGGTCGCGGCTGAGCGGCGACCCGCCGGAGGTGGCCCGGCGCACCCGGCCGCCGAGCGTCGCCCGCAGCTTGCGGTAGACGGTGCGCTCGTACAGGGCGTGCTGCATGCGCAGGTCGAAGCCCGGTCCCGAGCCGCGTCCGAGGCGCTGGCGCTCCGTGGCGGCCGCGAAGTCCCGGGCGGTGGTGGCGGCCCGCTCGAACAGCGCCCCGCGCCCCGACAGCTGCGAGGCGCGCAGGAAGTTCTTGTAGATCTTCTCCAGCAGCGACGGCACCGCGTACAGGTAGGTCGGCCGGAACGTGCGCAGCGCCGTGGACAGCGCGTCCGCCCCGAGGTCCGGCTCGTGTCCCATCAGCAGGCCGCCGCGGACGCACAGGCTCTGGATCATCAGCCCGTAGACGTGCGAGAACGGCAGGAAGGCCAGCACGGAACCCTGCTCGCCGGGCGGCTGCGCCACATGCCCCCAGCCCTCCAGCAGCGTGTCGCAGATGAAGGCCAGCCCGCGGTGGCTGAGGGCACAGCCCATGGCGTGCCCCGAGGTGCCGGAGGTGTACGCCACCACGGCCGTGGCGTCGGGCGGCACGATGCGCCGCATCGAGTCGACCGTGGCCGGCGGGATGGCCTCGCCGCGCGCCGCCAGCTGATCCAGCGCCCCCGCGTCCAGCTGCCACACGTGCCGCAGGCGCGGCAGCACGGCGCACACCGACCCCACCGTCATCACGCTCTGCTCGTCCTCGACCAGCACGGCGACCGCGCCGGAGTCGCGCAGGATCCACCCGACCTGCTCCCGCGAGGAGGTGGGGTAGATCGGCACGACCTCGGCGCCCACCGTCCACAGGGCGTGGCACAGGACCGTCCACTCGTAGCGGGTGCGCGCCATGATGGCGACCCGGGTGCCCGGCGAGATCCCGGACGCGATCAGGCCCTTGGCGAGATCGACGACCTCGTCGCGGAACTCCACGGCGGTCACCTCCTCCCAGGTGGCGGAGGCCGGACCGGTGCGGCGGGCGAGTACCGGCAGGGTCGGGCTCTCGGCCGCCCTCGCGAACAGGCTGTCGGCGAGCCCGCCGGTCAGGGGCGGGGCGGACGGCGGAGCGAGAGCGGAGTCGCGCATGCACTGCTCCTCACAGGGACGGGGGCGTGGCGGTGCCTGAATCTAGTCGAGCCCGACCGGCCCTGCGCCGGGATCACCTCAAGTGTGTCCGCACTGATGATCTGTGCGCTTTCGGGGGACCCGGTCCCCATGACCTACGTCAATCCCGATCCCGATCCGGAACGCACCACCGGCCTCGAGGCGGGCGGTGGTGTCCCACCGGGCGAGACCCCGCCCGCGGAGAGCAGCATGCCCGAGGCGGGCCCCTACGAGACGCACAACCCGACCAAGGGCTGGGCCAAGGGACCGATGACCGCGATCCTCGTCGTGGTGGCGTTCATCGCGGCGTTCTTCCTGGCCTACGCCATCATCCTGCTCATCTGAGCCGACCACCGCGACAGCCGCCGGTATCCCCTGCCGGCGGCCGCTCCCGCACGGCCCGTGCCCAGCGGCGGTTCCGCTTCTCCGACTTCTCGGCGCAGTCGTACGCCGCGGCGCCGCCCCGGTGCCGGGGAGAGCTCGGCGCAGTTCCCCGCGCCCGCATAGGCGCACTGCGCCCGAGCGCCCCGAAGGGGCGCGGGGAACTGCGCGACCAGCCCCCCACCCACCCGCACGAGCCTTGTCCGGGTGCGCCGAGGTACGCCCTTGGTCAGGACGGAGGGCAGGCCGCCGACGCGGAACTCGACCCTGCCTTCCGGGACGCGATCACCTGGATCCGCCGGCCTGCCCGGCAGACCCCCGGGGCTACGCCTGCGTGTGGCGGACGCATTCCGTGACGACGTCGCGGAGGCTGTCCGTGCGGTGCAGCAGGTGGCGCTGGATCATGGCGCCGTTGCCGTCATGGAGCAGGCGTTCGCAGCCCTCGCGGGCGCGGTCCAGGTCGCCGTGGTCGGTGAGGGCGTCCGCGGTGTGGTCGAGGAGGGCGCGGACGACCGCCTCGGCGGGCATGCGCCGCATGGTCCCCGGGTGCAGCAGCTCTCCGGTCAGACCGGAGCGGGCCGCCTGCCAGGCGGCCAGCCGCAGCAGACTGACCCCCGGGTCGACCGGCTCCCGGCCGTCCCGCCACTCCCGCGCCGCCGTCTCCACCAGCGCCCGGACGAGCGTGGCGATCAGCCCCGCGGTCTCCGCGTGCAGGGCGACGTCGGAGACGCGCACCTCCACCGTCGGGTACCGCTGCGACAGCCGCGCGTCGAAGTAGATCATCCCCTCGTCGAGGATCGTCCCGGTCGCCACCATCTCGGCGACCCGCCGGTGGTAGCGCTCGGGCGAGCCGAACATCTCGGTCGGACCCGCCGACGGCCAGCGCTGCCAGACCCGGCTGCGGTAACTGGAGTAGCCCGAGTCCTTGCCCTGCCAGAACGGCGAGTTGGCGCTCAACGCGGTCAGCACCGCCAGCCACGGCCGCAGCCGGTCGAGCACCGCGACGCCCTCCTCGTCGGACTCCACCGACACATGGACGTGGCAGCCCATGACGAGCTGCTCCCGGGTGGCGATGCCGTACTGCTCCTCCATCCACCGGTACCGCTCGGTCACGCCCACCGACGGGCTGACCGGCAGCGGAGACGTGGCGAGCGCGGCGACCGTGCAGCCGATCGACTCGGCGTGGCCCGCGGCCTCCTTGCGGCAGCGGGCGATCTCCGCGTGCAGGCGCTCCATGGACGACTGCGGATGCGTGGCGAACTCCACCATCTGCTCGTGCAGTTCCTTCTCGAAGACGTCCTGCCCGGCGTCGTCCCGCTCGGCGCGGGCGAGGACCGCTGCGGACATCGCCCGCGGTTCGCCTGTCTCCGGATCGACCAGGAGGAGTTCCTCCTCCACTCCCACGGTGCGCACGTGATGCTCGCCCTTCCGCTCCCTGCCGCGTCGACGCCGAGCAGCCCTCGGCCGTACGACCCGCATGCCCCGCGCGGGCCGCGGAACACCTGGTGCCGTCGCCGGGGCGCCACCGGGCGCGGACGCGGGCGTCACAGCGGGGCGGGCGCCAGCCACACCGTCGCGAGCGGGGGAAGGGCGAGCCGGACCTGACCGTCCTCGGGCTTGACCGGGTCCGGGTTGCCCACGCCCGAGCCGCCGTAGCGGGCGGCGTCGGTGTTGAGGACCTCCTCCCAGGCGATCACGTCGTCGCCCACCCCGAGCAGGTAGTCGTCCCGGACCACGGGGGAGAAGTTCGACACCGCGAGCAACGGCCGGCCCTCGGCGTCGTACCGCAGGAACGCGAGGACGTTGTCGTCGGCGGAGTCCACCGCGACCCAGCGGAAGCCGGACGGGTCGGTGTCGCGCTGCCACAGCGCGGGACGGTCCCGGTAGTGCGCGTTGAGGTCCCGCACCAGGTCCTGCACCCCGCGGTGGTCACCCGCCGAGTGGTACCCCTCGTCCAGCAGCCACCACTCCGGGCCCGCCTTCTCCGACCACTCCGCGCCCTGCGCGAACTCCTGACCCATGAACAGCAGTTGCTTGCCGGGGTGGGCCCACATGAAGCCGAGGTAGGCGCGTACGTTCGCCCGCCGCTGCCACCAGTCGCCGGGCATCTTCGACACCAGCGCCTGCTTGCCGTGCACCACCTCGTCGTGCGAGATCGGCAGCACGTAGTTCTCGCTGTAGGCGTACACCATCGCGAACGTCATCTCGTGGTGGTGGTACTTGCGGTGCACCGGCTCGTGCGAGACGTACTCCAGCGAGTCGTGCATCCAGCCCATGTTCCACTTCAGCCCGAACCCGAGCCCGCCGGTGTCGGTGGGCCGGGTCACCCCGCCCCACGCCGTGGACTCCTCCGCGATGGTCACCACGCCGGGGCAGCGCCGGTACACGGTGGCGTTCATCTCCTGGAGGAACGCCATCGCGGCCAGATCCTCACGGCCGCCGTAGGCGTTGGGCTCCCAACAGCCGTCCTCGCGCGAGTAGTCGAGGTAGAGCATCGAGGCGACCGCGTCGACCCGCAGCCCGTCGATGTGGAACTCCTGGCACCAGTACACGGCGTTCGCGACCAGGAAGTTGCGCACCTCGGTACGGGCGTAGTCGAAGGTGAACGTCCCCCAGTCGGGGTGGTCGGCGCGGCGCGAGTCTCCGGGCTCGTACAGCGGCTCCCCGTCGAACCGGGCCAGGGCCCAGTCGTCCTTCGGGAAGTGCGCGGGCACCCAGTCCATGATCACGCCGATGCCGGCCCGGTGCAGCGCGTCGACCAGGTACTTGAAGTCGTCGGGGGTGCCGAGCCGGGCGGTCGGCGCGTAGAAGCCGGTGACCTGGTAGCCCCAGGACGGCCCGTACGGGTGCTCGGCGACCGGCATCAGCTCGACATGCGTGAAGCCCATGTCCTTCACGTACGCCGGCAGCACCTCGGCGAGTTCGCGGTACGTCAGCCCCGGCCGCCACGACGGCAGGTGCAGCTCGTACACCGAGAACGGCGCCTCGTGCACGGGCGTGTCCCCGCGCCGCGCGAGCCACTCGTCGTCGCCCCACTCGTACCGCGAGGCGGTGACCACCGACGCGGTGTTCGGCGGCGCCTCGGTACGGCGGGCCATCGGGTCCGCCTTGAGGAAGCGGTGGCCGTGGCGCGAGTGGATCTCGAACTTGTAGCGGGTGCCCTCGCCGACGCCCGGCAGGAACAGCTCCCACACGCCGGACGAGCCCAGCGAGCGCATGGGGAAGGCCGTGCCGTCCCAGTAGGTGAAGTCGGCGGCGACCCGCACCCCGAGCGCGTTGGGCGCCCACACGGTGAACCGCGTACCGGTCACGCCCTGGTGGGTCATGGGGTGCGCGCCGAGCGCCGTCCACAGCTCCTCGTGCCGGCCCTCGCTGATCAGGTGCAGGTCGAAGTCGCCGAGCGCGGGCAGGAACCGGTACGGGTCGTGCGTCTCCTCCGGCGCGTCGTCACCGTAGGCCACCGCCAGCGTGTACGCGGGGACCGCGTCCAGCGGCAGCACGCCGGAGAACAGGCCGTCGCCCTCCGACACCAGCGGGGTGGCCTCGCCGTCGACGACCACGCTCACCTCGCGGGCGAACGGACGCAGCGCCCGGAAGGCGATGCCGCCGGGCACCGGGTGGGCCCCCAGCAGCGCGTGCGGGTCGTGGTGGGCGCCCGCCAGCAGGCGGCCCCGGTCGTGCGGGTCGAGGGCGGGGGCGGTCGTCCCGGTCGCGGGGGCGGACGGGGCGGGCCCGCCCGATCCGGGCAGCGGGGTCTCGTGCAGGGCCACGGCTCAGTCTCCTCTCACGGCGAGGCGCTCGATCGCCGCCATCGGTACGGGCAGCCAGTCGGGTCGGTGCCGGGCCTCGTACAGCACCTCGTACACGGCCCGGTCCGTCTCGTAGGCGCGGAGCAGGCCGTGCTTCTTGCGCGGGTCCCAGCCGGCGCGGGCCGCGTAGCCCGCGCAGTAGGCCTCGCGGCAGCGCCGCGCCCACTCCGGACGCCAGGGGCGGCGCTGCCGGGCGGCATAGTCGAAGGAGCGCAGCATCCCCGCGATGTCCCGCACGGGGGAGTGGGCGCTGCGCCGTTCGGAGAGCGGCCGGGACGGCTCGCCCTCGAAGTCGATGACGAACCACTCGCGCCCCGCCCGCAGCACCTGGCCGAGGTGCAGGTCGCCGTGGATGCGCTGGGCGGGCGGCCCGGCGTCGCAGGTGGTGAGCGCGGCGAAGGCGCTCCGCAGCCCCGGCACGTACGGCTGGAGCGCGGGGACGGCGTGCGCGGCGGCGGTCAGCCGCTCGGTCATCGCCGCCGCCGTGTGCCCGTTCTCCCCGGGCGCCCCGACCGGGAACGCCGAGGAGAGCGCCAGATGCACGTCCGCCGTCGCGCGGCCGAGGGCGTGCGCCTGCGCGGTGAAGTCGTCCCCGGCGGCGAGTGCGTCGAGGGCCAGCGTCCAGCCGTCGGCGGCGTTGCGCAGATACGGCTGGAGCACGCCGAGCGTCGCCTTGAACGGATGCGTCGTGCGCAGCCACGCCACCGGCGCGGGCACCCGGTGGCAGCCCTGCCGGGCCAGCGCCCCGGGCACCTCCAGGTCCGGGTTGACGCCGGGCTGGATGCGCCGGAAGACCTTCAGGATGTACTCGTCGCCGTACACCAGCGAGGAGTTGGACTGCTCGGCGTTCAGCACCCGCGGCACCAGACCGGCCGGCACCTGCTGCGCCGGGTCGCCCTCGAAGTGCAGCGGGCCCGCCGTGCCCGGCCGGCGCAGCCGCTCCAGCAGCAACTGCGCGGCGCGCGGGTCCTGCAGGGCGTCGTAGACCGTCAGGCCGGCCAGCCGTCCGTCCCGCACGGTGCCGATGAGCGCCTTGCCCAGACGCGGCGAGGGACGCTCCCGCACCCCGAGCAGGAGCTGGTAGCAGTCACCGGCGGGCGTGGTGCCCCCGGGGGCGGGCACACCTCCGTGCGCCGCGTGCACCAGTACGTGCAGACAGCCCGGGAACAGCTCGGTCATGGACAGCACACCGAGATCGGTGACGGGGCGGTCCTTGCCCGCGAACCAGCGCTGCAGCGGCAGCCACTCGCGCAGCAGCCCGGCGAGCGAATCCATGGACTCGGCGGGCGCGCTCCGCGGGCGCAGGAATGCGGTCTTCGTCATCGTGACGCCTCCTCTCGCCGGCACACGCTCACAGTCGTCGGCCGATGCGGGATGCGACTCTGGTGAGCCGGAACCAGTAGAAGCCGTGGCCCCCGAGGGTCAGCAGGTACGGCAGTTCGCCGATGGCCGGGAAGCGCACCCCGCCGAACAGCTCCACCGGGTGCCGTCCGTCGAACTCGCGCAGGTCGAGCTCGGTGGGCTGGGAGAAGCGGGAGAAGTTGTTGACGCAGAGGACCAGGTCGTCCCCTTCTTCCCCGTTCGGGGGGGCCTCGCGGAGGAAGGCGAGGACGGCGGGGTTGGAGGAGGGCAGCTCGGTGTAGGAGCCGAGGCCGAACGCCTTGTTCTGCTTGCGGATCTCGATCATGCGGCGGGTCCAGTGCAGCAACGACGANGGTGAGGCCATGGAGGCTTCGACGTTGGTGACCTGGTAGCCGTAGACCGGGTCCATGATCGTGGGCAGGTAGAGGCGGCCGGGGTCGGAGGAGGAGAAGCCGGCGTTGCGGTCCGGGGTCCACTGCAT